>JANPIH010000131.1:0-86477 GCA_031424895.1 Rhodospirillales bacterium | reverse complement strand
GTGAAGCGGCCCTTCTCGCTGGAATAGCGGCGGATTTCCTTGAGGCCGATGACGCCGAAGAAGGCGACGGTATCCTCGATCGAGGACACGCGGATCATGGTGTGCAGGTATTTCATCACTTTGGTTCCCTGATGGTCGCGGCGCGTTGTGGCAGATATCGGCGGGGGCGGGAACGGTTGCGGCACGGCACACCGGGCCGCACACTTGCCCTCACGTTCACCACAGCAGGGTTTGGCGCCATGTCCTCTCGTTTCCTCGACGGCCGCGTGGCCATTGTGACCGGTGCGGCGCATGGCATCGGCGCTGCGTGCGCGCGGGCCTATGCCGAGGCGGGGGCGGTGGTGGTGGTCTCCGATGTCGATGTGGCGGGCGGGGAGGCGACGGCGGCGGCGATACGCGCAGGTAGGGGGGCAGGCGGGGGGGCGGCGTCATTCATGGCCTGCGACGTGTCGCGCGCGGGGGCGTGTGCGGCGCTGGTGCGGGAGAGCGTGGCGGCGCACGGGCGGATCGACATTCTGCATGCCAATGCCGGGATCGAGCTGTGCCGGTCGATCTGGGACACCACGGACGAGGAGTGGGACCGCATCCTGGCGATCAACCTGTCGGGCAGCTTCCGGGTTGCGCGCGATGCGATGAAGGTGATGCGCGATGCCGGACGGGGCGGCGTGGTGACGATGACGGCTTCCCCGCATGCCTTCCTGACCTCACGCGAGATCGCGGCCTATGCGGCGACGAAGGGCGGCCAGGTGGCGCTGGTGCGGGCGATGGCGCTGGAGGGGGCGCCGTTCGGCATCCGGGTGAACGCGGTGCTGCCCGGGGCGACGGACACGCCGATGTTGCAGCGCGAGGCCGAGGCGAGCGGCGATCCGGCGGCGCTGCTGGCGCTGTTCGCCGCGGCACAGCCCATGGGGCGGCTGGTGCGGCCGGACGAGGTGGCGAAGGTGGCGGCGTTCCTGGCGAGCGATGCGGCGAGCGGGGTGACCGGCGGCTGCGTGGCGGCGGATGGCGGGCTGATGGCGGCGATCAATGCCGGGCCGGCGATCTCCTATACGGGCGAGTCACGCAAATGATCCCTGCGATCCCGAGGGCTGGCACCTGACCAAGCCCACGCATTTTTTGAAGCGCCCGCGGATAGGGGTGTACCCGCACGGCGATTTTTTTTGACCATCCGCGGTTGATCGCCGCACTCTTGCCCTGGAGGAGCGCCGACAACCTTGGTTGCACGCCAGGACATCTGCTTTGGTCCCTACCAGCTCGACCGCGAGGCCCGCCGACTGACCCGCGACGGGAAGGCGGTGGCGCTGCAGGGCCGGGCGCTTGCCGTGTTGGGCGCGTTGGCCGCGGCCGGCGGGGACGTGATCGGCAAGCACGACCTGCTCCGTGATGCGTGGCCCAGCCTTACCGTGGACGAAAACAACCTGCATCAGCAGATCTCCGCCCTGCGAAAGGCACTTGGGGATGGCGTTGTCGCCACCGTCCCCGGACGCGGGTATCGACTGGCGCTCGCCGCTCCTGCGGTCGCAGGCGGCAACACCCGCGACCATCCCGTCGTTGGCGTGCTGCCCCTTGCCAGCCTTGGCGGCGACCCGGAACTGCGGGCGTTCGCTGACGGCCAGGGCAGCGATATTGCTGCTGCGCTGTCTCGCCTGGGTTCCCTCGTCGTCGTCACGGCGCCAGGCGCCGGTGACCGGCCGGGCGCCGCCCGCCTCGGCCTGCGCTACGTCGTGGAAGGAGCCGTCCGACGCGCCGGCGGCCGGATGCGCGTCGCCGTGCGGCTGGTCGATCCGGTCAGCGGCGTGCTGCTCTGGGCCGAGCACTTCGACGGCGATGCCGAAGACGCCTTTGCGTTGCAGGACAGGGTGAGCGCGCGCGTGGCGGCCGGAGTGCCGCCGCGCCTTGTGGTGGCCGAAATCAAGCGGGTGCAACGCTTCTCCTCGCACATCTCGCGGCCCTACGATCTGCTGTTGCGCGGACTGGCACAGAGCGCCGCAAGCACTCGCGCGGGCATGGAGGAAGCCATCCGCCTGCTGCGCCGCGCCATCACGCTGGACCCGGGCTATGCGCTCGCCCATGCCCATCTGGCCAGCATCCAGTGGCTGATGGTGGCTCAGCAATGGCAGACCGTGGACGACCCCTTTGTCGCCGACCTGCTCGTCAACGGGCAATCAGCGCTTGCGCTGGCTGGCGACGACCCCGAGATTCTTTTGCTGGTCAGCCCGTTGCTCGCCACGCGTGCCAACGACCTCGACGGCGCTATCGACACCGTATACCGCTCCTTGGCCGCCCACCCTCATAACGCCGCGGCGCTGCGGATGCTCGGGGTCCTCCACGCCCATGCCGGCGACGTCGATGTCGCATTCGACAGACTGGCCCGCGCCGACCAGCTCAACCCGTTCGACCATGGCGTGACCAACAACCTTGGCTACCTCATCGGGCAGTTCTGTGCCGGCGACCACGAGAGTGTCGCGCGAACATCGGCCCGCCTGCTGACCGTGCAGCCGCGCTTTCACCCCATTCTGCGGTGGCGAGCCGCGAGCCTGGGCCTGCTCGGTCGCATCGACGAGGGTCGGGCGGTGATGCGCCGCATCGTTGAACTGTCGCCGGGCTTCTCGCTCGGCTCGGCGCGCAAGTTCAACGAGTACGACCAGAGCAACCTGATGCGCCTGCCGCATGTCCAGTCGGCCTACTATGAAGGCCTACGCCTGACCGGCGCGACCGAAGGCTGAGCCCCGCCAGCCCAGGGCACACGATTCAGAACAATTCAGGCCGGCGGCAAGGACCTGAATGCCGCATCTGGGGTAAACATGCTCGCCGAACAGATGACGCGGCGACGGTACGACGCCGCCGCCGTTCGCCATTTAGACCAACCGGGCTTGAACGCTGCACCCCAGACGGGGAGACATTCGTGGCATGACCCAACCGCACAACCGTGCACGCCAACGTTGCGCCGCGCCCTATGCGCCCAACGGCACCGCCAGCGATAAACAGGGGTCCTTCTAAGTACAATCAGGTTCTCGATCAGGAGAATGCACGTGAACCTCAATGAAACTCACAAGCAATGGATCCGCCGTGGGCTTTCCCTACTCTGTCGCCACATCCAGGTCCGAGGCCGCCGCCGTGCAGTCAGGCTACTGGCGCCTCACCTTCTCCCCGCGAACCGTCTTGAAGCCCTCCCATTGGCCGGAAGCCTCCTGCCTCTCGACCTTTCTGATTCCGACAGCGCGCTGATGTACTACGGTCTCTATGAAGAACAGGAGGTACGCTTGGTCAGGCGGTTCGTTCGCTCAGGGGATACCGTCCTGGATATAGGAGCGAACATCGGTTTCTACACTATTCTTCTGGCAGGGATTGTCGGCGAGTCAGGGCAGGTCCATGCCTTTGAGCCGCTTCCCGCGAATTTCTTGCGCCTTCGTACTGCCGTGAGCAGCAATCATCTGAACAACGTGCGCTTGAATCGAATGGCCCTGGGTAGTACGAATGGAGTCATGCAATTATACGAAAATATAAGTCACTCGAAGGAGACCTCGGCGATGGCGTCTCGATTTGCAATATGGGGGAGCGAAGCCAATGCCGTGGAGACTATGAACCTGGACACGTACGTCACGCAAAACAACCTTACGCAGCTTGATTTCATAAAGATCGACATTGAAGGTGGGGAATGGGAAGCATTCCAGGGCATGGAAGACACACTATCCAGGCTCAAACCGCGCGCAATCCTTGCTGAAGTTTGGAGCCCCCAGGCCCACCTGCACTATCGCAGTGATCATGAGAAAGATACAAACTTCCCAGCCGTAGACGAGATATGCCGCTATGTGAAGAGATTTGGATATGACGTAAAGTTGGTCAATTGCAGGGCTTCCTCAGACGGAGTCGAAAACATGCTGTTCGTTCGGACCCCTAATTGACATCGCCTCACGGGCTATCTGCATTAAGGGCTAGGCATGCTCTGCCTGCCGGCGCGAAATGCGTTCCAAAGCTAGGCCGATGTAGAAGAAGCATCCGCCGATCAGCCAGCAAAGAACCCAGGCTGCATCTACTGCCAGAGCGGCAGCGCCCCCGAAGTGCGCCGCTGCACACAGACGTGGTGCCGACTGTGGATTTTCCGCACTAAGAAGGTCCCGGCCCTGTTCCGGCGCTTGGACTTATGATGATCGGCGCTTTGTCGGCAAGCCTTGTTTGGATACTGGTCATTTTCCTCGCATTCTTCTGACGCGTGACGGATCTGGCGACGTGTAAGGGCATCCACACGATACAACCCGAGGAGACGCGACATGCCTTCTTCCCCCGAGCACAACAAGGACGTGATCCGGCGTTTCCTGAAGGCCTGGAACGAGCGGCGTCCGGACCTGTTCGATGCGCTCGTTGCAGCGGACGTCGTCCGGCACTGCCCGGCGACACCCGCTGTCGTGATTCAGAACCTCGACCAGCTTAAGGAATTCATGCGGCAGGACACGCTGGTTTTTCCGGATTCCGTCCAGACCGTGGTGCACATGGTCGCGGAAGGCGATCTCGTCGGTCTGTGGGCGACCTACGAGGGAACGCAGCGCGGCCCCATGGGCCCGTTGCCGGCCACTGGTGCCAAGGCGACGTTCGAGTTCTCGGCCATGTTCCGTATGGCGGACGGCCGCATCGCGGAATGGTGGGTGACCTGGGACAACATGGCGATCTTGCGGGCGCTCGGACATCTTTCGGCCAACTGACGCGCGCCGGCCGCGCGGCATACCCTTGCTCTCGTCCTTTCGTATTATTTGATGGCAACCGCCATTTTTGTCGACCGATGAAGGATCGGTCGGCGGCGGTTGGCATGAGACAGCGAAACAGGAAATTGCCCCTTTATCCAGTCGCGTGCCGGTTCGAGGCAGCAATTGGCGGAAGCCCGCCAATGCGTCAGTGACGGGCCGGGCGCGGCAGTCAGCGCGCGGCGGTGGCCAGGCATTCGTCGATGGCGGCGAAGGCGCCGGCCATGCTGATCGATGACCAGCGGCGCAGTTGCGCGGGCGGGGGTGCCCGTCGGCCGATCCTGGGCCAGCACGCGCGTCGCCTCCGTTGGGGCGCTTCAACGAAAGCCTGGTTGAGCGTGTCGTCAATGCCACCACCATCCAGTGCAGGCGGCGCGCTACCACCAGCCGCCATCGACCACCCAGTTCTGGGCGGTGCACATGCGGCTGTCGTCGCTGGCGAGCCACAGCACCATGCGGGCGATGTCGGGCGGGAGCAGCATCTCCTTGAGGCACTGGCCGTCGAGCGTGCGCTGCTGTGCCTCGTTGGTGAGCCAGAGGGTGCGCTGGCGCTCGGTCATGATCCAGCCGGGGATGATGCAGTTGACCCGGATGCTGTCCGGCCCGAGGTCGCGGGCGAAGCTGCGGGTGAGACCTTCGACGGCGGCCTTGGCGGAGGTGTAGGCCGGCATGCCGCCCGATTTCAGGTGCCAGGAGATCGAGCCGAAGTTGATGATCGAGCCGCGCTTCTTCGCCTGCATCATCGGGGCCGCGGCCTGGATGGCGAAGAACTGGTGGCGCAGGTTCACCTGGAAACGGTCTTCCCAGTACTCCGGGGTGACGGTTTTCCAGTCGTGGCGCTCGTCGTGGGCGGCGTTGTTGACCAGAACGTCGATGCCGCCGAGCGCGGTTGCGGCGTCGCGGATCACCGACTGATAGGCCGCGATGTCGCGCAGGTCGCAATGGACGAAATGCGGCCTGGGGTGGCCGTCGGCGGCGAGGCGTTCGGCCAGGGCGTGGGCGGGTTCGTCCTGGATGTCGACGAAGGCGACGCGGGCGCCCTGGGCTGCGAAGTGCTCGACGATGCTGGCGCCGATGCCGGTGGCGCCGCCGCTGACGAAGACGGCAGGGTCGCGCAGGCTGGCGTAGACGGTGTCGGTCATGACGGCTCCTCCGGCGTTGCCGAAGCCTAGACCCGCGCGGCCTCGGCTGCCAGCCAGTCTCGCACGCCCTGCGGTGAGCCGAATGCCTGGTCGACCCGCAGGCCAAGCCCGCCCAGCGCGCGGGCGGCCTGGATCGCGTCGTCGTCGGTGACGTCGTCGCCGACGAACAGCGGCGCGCGACCAAGGAAGGGGGGGCGAGCCATGAGGGCGCGCACGGCATTGCCCTTGTCGACGCCGCGCGGTCGCACCTCCCACACCATCTTTCCGGCGAGCAGGGCGTGGCTGGGGAGTTGCGCGACGAGGGCGTCGGCCAGGGTGCGGAGGAAGGGGCCGGCACCGGGCGCCTGGCGGAAATGCAGGGTGACGCCGTGGGCCTTGCGCTCCAGCAGCGCGCCGGGATGGGCGGCGAGTGCCGTTTCGGTTTTGGCGAGCCATGCGGCGGGGATCGGCGGGTGGTCGCCGCGCTCGATCGGGGCACCTGGGGCGTGGCGGATGGCAGCGCCGTGCTCCCCGGCCACGGCATGGGGGATGCCGGGCAGCAGGCGGTCGATCTGGTCCACCGGGCGGCCGGTGACGATGGCGAGCGCACCGCCGAGGCGCCGGTGCAGCGCGGACAGGGCCGGCGGCAGGCCTGGCGGCACCACAACCGCGTCGGGCGTGGGGGCGAAGTCGATCAACGTGCCGTCGAGGTCGAGCAGCAGGGCCATGCGGTCGGTGATGGCGGGCGCGGGGGGGAGCGCCAAGGGGGGCAGCTCCAAGGGGGGGAGCGGGGCCGTCATGGCCGGCAGGCGTAGAGGCGGATGTCGTGGGTGGGGTGTTCCACGAGGCCAAGCTGCGGCTGGGAGAGGAGCATCCAGCCGCGGAACACCGGGGCCTGGCCGCTCTCGGCGATCTCCAGGAAGGCGGTGGCGTCCTGCGGCAGGTCGGCCGGACGGATGGCGCAGCCGCGCACCGTGACGCTGAGCGGGCCGAAGCGGAGGGTTTCGCCGACCTTGGCGGTCAGCGGCGAGGTGCGGGCGGTGACCTTGTCGATGCCGCGCAGCTCGGCGGTGCCCTGGCTGACCCATTCGCCCGGAAGCGGCACGGCGGTGGGTGAGGATGCGGGCGCTGGTGGGGCGGGCGCTGATTGGGGGGGCGCCGGCGGGCTCGGCTGCAGCGGGGCGGGCATTGGAGCCGGGATTGGGGCGGGCATCGGTTGGGCCTGCTGGGCGGCGCCGGGGGATGTGACGGCGGGGAGCGGCAGAACCTGGACCGGGGCGAGCGGGGCGATACTGGGCACCGGCGCCGGGCCCTGGGCGCCGCCGGGGCGGCTCTGGCCCAGCATGCTCTGGGCCAGCATGCTCTGGGCGTGGGGCGAGGTTGGCACGACCATCGCGACGGCGAGCAACAGGAGGGCGGGCGCGCGGATCATCCGCGCTTCGGGCTGCGCAGGCCCAGGACCATGTCGGCGAGGATGGCGCGCATCGCCGCCTCGTCCACGCCGATCAGCACGGCATCCTCGTAGGCGTCCTGCATGACCTGGGCGAGTTCGGCGTGGTTCTCGGCCAGCGTCTTGAGCTTCTCGCGGCAGGAGACCGGGGTGCCGTCGGGCTGCGGCCAGATGCGGGGTGCGGCACTCATGACCAGAGACTCATGACGAAGAGCTCATGGCTGGGCGGGCTTGGTCTGCTCGAGCTGCTTCTGAACGTTGGTGGACAGCTCGTTGACGCCGAAGATGAACTTGCCGAGCAACTGCTCCAGGCTGGCGGCGGACTGGGTGATGGTGAACTCGCTGCCGTTGGCCAGAAAGCGGTCCTCGCCGCCGGGGACGATGGCGATCGACTTGCCGCCGACCAGGCCATCACTGTTGATCTCGGCGCTGGAGTCGCGCGGCAGCTTCAGTGTGGGCTGCACGGAAAGTGTCACGACGGCCTGGAAGGTCTGTGGGTCGACGCGCGTGGCGGTCACGCTGCCGATGCGCACGCCGGCCAGCCGCACGTCGGCGCCGACGGATAGTCCGTCGATGCGGTCGAACCGGGCGTGCAGGGTGAGGCCGGACATGGGGGAGCGGCCGGTGTTGGCGACCGCGTAGCTGAGGAACACCACGGCCACCAGCAACACGGCGGCGCCGGCGATCAGTTCAGTGGGGTTGCGGCGTGCCATCCGTCGTTCGTCCCTTGGGGGGCTGGGCGCCCCGACTTCAGGAGCGGGGGGTCAGAATCGGGGGTCAGGAGCGGGGGGGTCAGGAGCCCGGGGTCCAGGATTCGTAGTCGCCGGTGGCGCGGGCGCGTTTGCCGCCCTGATAGTCGTGGCCCGCGGGGCGATAGCTTGCGGCGGTGCCGGTCATGTTCGGCTGATGCGGTTTCTGCCAGGGGCGGCGGCCCTGGTCGGGCAGCGCCTGGTCCGTGGTGTAGTGCAGCCAGGTGTGCCATTCGGCCGGAACGTTGCTGGCCTCCGGCGTGCCGGCGAACATCACCCAGCGGCGGGCGCGCTGGCCGGGTTCGGCGCGCTTGTGTTCGTAATAAGCGTTGCCGGCGCCGTCGCGTCCGACGAGGCGGCCGTTGAACCAGGTGAAGAGACGGGTGCCGATGGTCATGGGGACGATATAGGCGCTTGCGGGCGCGCGGTCCATATTTCGCTGGCGGGGCGGGGTGTCGGCACCCGGGCGTGGCTTATCCACAGGATTTTGTGGTTGACAGGGCCGGGGACCACAAGATGCGGCTTCCGGAGTCGCGGAGTCGGGGTTAGCATGCCGGTCATGGAATGCGACATGACCCGATCCGCCCTTCGTGGCTCCGCTTCGTCCGCCACTGCCGCCTGGCGCGGGGTGCGCATGCGACGCACCATGGCCGCCGGCGATCCCGATGGCGTGGTGCGGCAGGTGGCGCTGCCGGCGGCGTGGGAGCAGCGGGCGGCCGAGGCGCTGGCGGGACTGGCGCCGGGCGAGGGGTCGGTGAGCGTGTCCGCGGCTGCCGAGACCTGGATCCGGCCGGTGGCGGAGCGGGCGCGGCGGGCGGGGATGCAGGAGGACCTGCTGCAGGACGCGATCGGCCCGGCGCTGCATGCCTTGCTGGCCGCGCGACGCGGCGCGCCAGGGGAGACGGTGTGGCAGGGCGTCGCCACGCCGCGCCCCGGCTTTGCCCTGAACCTGCCGGCGTTCGTCGATGCCGAGCAGGGGTTTGATGCGGAGAGCTTTGCCGACGCGGCGCGACTGGGGGTTGTGGCGCTGACGCTCGCGGTGCCGTCGGCGGCTCGGCTGGCGGTGGGGATGCACGATCTGGCCGGGCTGCTGGCGCGGCTGGGGGTGGGCTACGACAGCCAGGCGGCGCGCGACATCGCTGCGTGTCTGTCCGCCCTGATGGGCGCGGCCGCCGGGCTCGCCTCGGCAGAGATGGGCGAGCGGTTCGGGGTCCAGGCCCAGGCGCGGCCGGTTGCTGCCGCGCCGGCGGGCTGCGTGCTGCCGGGGCTGGCGGAGGCGGTGCGCGCGGCGCAGGCCCAGGCGGCGGTACGGCCCGGGCGACGACACGCTGCGGTGGTGGCGCTGGCTGCTCCGGACCTCGCGGCGGCGCTGCTCGGCGTTGAGACGGGCGGGATCGCGCCATCGTTCTCGCCGCTGGACGATGTCGGCAGGCTGACGGTGGCGGCGCGGGCGTGGCTGGCCTCGCGCGGCATGACGGCGGAGGCCGCGTTGGCGGCGCTGCTGGCCGGGCGGTCGCCATTCCCGTCGGCGGGTCCGCAGGCGCACGCGGCGATGGTGGAGGCCGTCGCGCCGTTCATGGACGAGGCTCCGGCGCGGCCGGCGGCGGGTGTGGCGCCAGAGTTGCGGCGCGAACTTCCGTCGCGGCGCACCGGCTATACCCAGAAGGCAAGCGTGGGCGGGCACAAGGTGTTCCTGCGCACCGGCGAGTATGCCGACGGCACGCTGGGAGAGATCTTCATCGGGCTGCACAAGGAAGGCCCGGCCTTCCGCGGACTGATGGACAATTTTTCGGTTGCGGTCAGCCTCGGATTGCAGCACGGCGTGCCGTTGGAGGCGTTCGTGGAGGCGTTCACCTTCACCCGCTTTGGGCCGGCGGGCGCGGTGGAGGGCGATGCCGCGGTCGGCCGCGCCACCTCGTTGCTCGACTATGCCTTCCGTAACCTGGCGGTGAACTACCTCAACCGCACCGACATCGCTGAGGCGGAGGACGACGAGGCGGCTGACACGGTGGGCGCCGGGGCGCGCGAACGTGCCCCCTTGCTGCCGCTGGACTGGCCGCGCGAGGATGGGCCCCGCCTGCGCCGCCGCGCGTTGCGGGTTGTTGGCAAGTAGCAACGGAGCATCGATGACATGGCTGGACGGATCGACGCGAAACTCGCCGAACTCGGCATCACCCTGCCGACACCGGCAGCCCCGGTGGCGAACTACGTGCCGTTCGTGCGCACGGGCGAGCTGGTGGTGATCTCCGGGCAGATTCCGCTCGCGGAGGGCAAGGTCGTGTTCACCGGGAAAGTGAGCGACGGGGTGAGCCTGGAGGACGGCGTGGCGGCGGCGCGGCTGTGCTTCGTCAACCTGTTGGCGCAGCTCAAGGTGGCGTGCGGCGGCGATCTGGACCGGGTGCAGCAGGTGGTGCGCCTGGGCGGGTTCATCGCGGCGCCGGCTTCGTTCACACAGCATGCGCCGGTGATGAACGGGGCAAGCGACCTGGCCGTGGCGGTGTTCGGCGATGCCGGGCGGCATGCGCGCAGCACGATCGGGGTGCCGTCGCTGCCGCTGGATGCGGCGGTTGAGGTGGAGGGGATGTTTCGGATCGCATGATGGAAGGAAGGAGTTCTTTTTTGAAAAAAAGAACCAAAAAACTTTTGTCCATGGGACTAGGTGTGCACGGCGAATGCCCGGCGCAAATGGATGAAGTTTTTTTGCTTCTTTTTGTCCACAAAAAGAAGACTTCCCTTTCCTGATGACTGAACTAACCCTCCAGCTGCACAAGTCGATCGGCGAGATCTCCGCCATCGACTGGGATGCCTGCGCCGGCACCGGCAACCCCTTCGTAAGCCACGCCTTCCTGGCCTGCGTGGAGGAGAGCGGCAGCGCCAATGCCCGCACCGGCTGGCTGCCGCAGCATGCGGTGCTGCGCGACAGCGCCGGTGGCGTGATGGCGTGTGCGCCGATGTATGCCAAAAGCCACAGCTACGGCGAATACGTGTTCGACCATGGCTGGGCGCATGCGCTGGAGCGGGCGGGCGGGCGCTACTACCCGAAGCTTCAGGTGGCCTCGCCGTTCAGCCCGGTGCCGGGGCCACGGCTTCTGGTGCGCCAGGGCGTGCCGGTTGGCGTGCTGGCCGGCGCGCTGGAGCAGGCGTGCGCGGAGTTGGGCACCTCCGGCGTGCACGCCACGTTCTGCTCGCAGGCCGAATGGGCGGCGCTGGGCGAGGCCGGGTGGCTGCAACGGCTCGGCCTGCAGTTCCACTGGCACAACACCGGCTACGGCAGCTTCGATGATTTCCTGGCGGCCCTGTCATCGCGCAAGCGCAAGGTGATCCGGCGCGAGCGCCGCGATGCCAATGCGGCAGGGCTGGAGTTCGTGACGCTGCGCGGGTCGGACATCACTAGGCGCGACTGGGCGGCGTTCTATGGCTTCTATGCTTCCACCGTGGACCGCAAATGGGGCAGTGCCTATCTCACTGAGGCGTTCTTCCCGCTGCTTGGCGAGCGGTTGGGCGATTCCGTGGTGCTGATGATGGCGCGCAACGGGCGGGGCTGGGTGGCCGGGGCGCTGAACCTGGCGGGCCACGACACGCTCTATGGCCGCAACTGGGGCTGCCGCGGCGACTGGCCGTTCCTGCATTTTGAGCTGTGCTATTACCGGGCGATCGATTTCGCGATCGCGCAGGGATTGGCGCGGGTGGAGGCCGGGGCGCAGGGCGAGCACAAAATCCAGCGCGGCTATGTTCCGTGCGAGACCTATTCGGCGCACTGGATCGCCCACCCCGGGCTACGGCGGGCGGTCGCGGAGTTCCTGGTGGAGGAGCGGGCGGAGAAGCAGGCCCAGATTGCAGCGCTGGCGGAATATGCGCCGTTCCGTGAGGAGGGATAGCAGCGATTGTGCCTGCGGGCCGGCGGCGCCAGTTATCCGAAGCGGGCCTGTTTCATATGACGTTGGCGCGCATTTTTCAGGCGTGCCGTGACGGACCTGAACACGGTCGGCGGTCAGAGGTGAGAACCGAGCGGCGGGCAAAGGCATCTCAACCCGGAATGGGTTGTTCTGCCTCTACCCTACGCACCGCCCGCAGACAGTCTGTCCAACGTCTCGGCCTGCACGGCGAGCGACTACTTGAGGCTGACCGAGGCCACCTCTGGTCCCTTGGCGCCTTGCACGACGCCGATCAGCACCGATTGTCCTTCGGCCAGCGTCGTCAGGCCCGATCGTTCGAGGGCGGTCGCATGGACAAAGACGTCCTTGCCGCCGCCATCGGGGCTGACAAACCCGAAGCCTTTTTCCGCGTTGTACCACTTCACGGTGCCGGCCATCTCGGTTGCGGCGGACAGGTCGACTTGCCGCCGTGGCCGATCCGGTGCCCCGCCGCGCCCAGCCTGCGGCCGTTGTCCGGCCGGCGGGGGGGCGGTGCCTTCCGTGACGGAGGTGACCTGATCAACCTGCAGACCCTTCTGGCCTTTGCCAACCCGGACCTTGAGCAGCGCACCGGGCGCGACCGCCTGGAGCCCGCTTGCCTGCAAGGCGCTGACGTGGAGGAAGGCGTCGCCGGCCCCGTCCGCCAGAGTCACGAAGCCGAAGCCCTTCTCGGCATTGTACCAATTGACGGTCGCCCCGACCTCGGGCGCCGAGGAGTTGGCAGCGAACGAGGGAAACGACACCGGTTCGGGGGCGTTGCCATAGAGACTGCTATTGTCGTCATTCCAACCGCGCGATTGCCGCTGCCGGTCGTTCTTCTGTCTTTTCAAGGTTCTAGCTTTCCTCGTTCGCTTTACCACAGTCGCCGATCGAGCGGCCCCCGTCGACACAAGATAGATAGCGTTCAGGCGCTCCGCTTGGAAGACATGGGATGTAAACTTTAGACGATATTCGCCGCAGTCGGATTACTCCGATTCTGGCACACAACGGCCGGATCATTCAACTGCGGCCGCCACGCGCGCACGGTCAGTGCCTTCGGCACGCATCACGGCAAGCTATGCAACCCGGATGCCATCAATGACACCTCTTGGATTCCGGCGGTTCGCCGATGACCTCAGAGGCGGCCGTCGCGACTCTCCCTCGGATGATGGCTTCGAACTCGAATTTGGGTTGTGCTCACTCGAAAAAGAGCACGCCGATGCCACTCACCTGGATTTCTCTGGCGGCAGGGAGGTCGGCCCTCGCTTTGCCGGTCCAGGTGATGGCAGTTTCCACCAGGCCGTTGCCGTCGATATCGGCGAACATGGTGGCGCCCAGATAGCCCGGCAGCCCGTCGCTGTCGGACCATGCGGCCTTGCTGACGCCGGCGGTCCAGCCCCACAGGGTCAGCGCCTCGCCCACTTCCCAGTCGGTGATGCACGACCAGACCGGAACGAGGAAACGGCCGTCGAGGAAGAAGGTGTCGCGCCCGGCGCCGCCGGTCAGGAAGTTGTTGCCGCCGCCGCCGTCCACGGTGTCGTCGCCCGCCCCCATCTGGGCGGCGTCATTGCCGCCGGCAAGATTCATGAATTCATTGAATCGCGTGCCGGCGACGACGTCGTCGTTGTTGGAGCCGGGATAGACATACTTCAAATCCAATGGCCCAGTGTAGTCGAGCGGCAAGGCGAACACCAATTGCCCGGACGACAGGAACGACATCAGTTCGTGTGTTCCCGGGTGGCCGCGCAGGGAGTCCACCGTGATCGACGCCGCAGCCCCGAACTGCAGCAACTCGACATCCTTCAGGTAGTCGTTGCCGTCCGGGCCGCCGATGCTGGTCCATTCGCCGTTGATGCCGATGCGGTAGGCCTCGCGCGCCTGGGAGAACACGACGGTGTCGGTCCCGGTCCCGAGGTGGAAGGTTTCGTCGGCCGCGGTGCTGCTGGCGACATTGTCGTCTGCAACGCCGCCGTCGTCGTTCTGGATCGTGCCGCCCGCTGCGGATGCGGTGGCGAGCGTGGCGCCTGCGGGGTTGGCGAGGGTGACCGTGAAGCCCTCGTTCGTCTCGACGGTGGTGTCGCCCGCGATGCTGACGGTGACGATTCTTGTGGCTTCCCCCGGAGCGAAGATGACGGTTCCCGTGGGGAGGGCGTTGGCGGTGAAGTCGGCGGCGCTGGCGGGGGTGGGGCCGGACCCGGTGACGGTGAAGTCGGCGGAGGCGGGGGTGTTAGTGTCGCCGGTTCGCGTCACGGTGAAGGTGAAGTCGGTCGCCCCGGCCTGGCCTTCGGGGCGGACGGCCTGGAGGGGGGCGATGCCAATGGTGGCGGGGGGCGTGGCCACCAGGCTGGCATACAGCGCGCGGATGCCGGCGATGTCGCTGAGGTTGAGGTCGCGGTTGGTCTCGCTCGCCACCGGGGTCATCATCGAGGCCGGGTCCACCGCCGCGGAGGAATGGTCGAGGCCGAGGGCGTGGCCGATCTCGTGCAGCATCACCTGGTAGGCCGACGACACCGTGCCTTGATAGACCAGTGCGCCGCCGCTGCCGGCCGCCAGGGGCGTCACCGACGGGTCCTGCAGGCGCACCAGCGTGCCTGGGAGGAAACTCTTCGTCGTAGATGTGAAGCTCGATTGCGCGTTGCCGATCTGCCCGGAAGGCGGGTTGCCGAAATTGCCCCAACCCACCCGGATATCCGCCTGGCCGCTGGTGCCCGGCGTGTCCGCCACTTCCACCAGGGCCAGGCCCGAGACCTGCGACCAGCGCGCGAAAGCGGCCCGCCACAGTGCGGCCAGGTCGGCCTGCGCCACCGGGTCGACGAAGCCGCTGAAGCTGGCGAAGGCAAGCGGATAGTTGGCCTGCGCGAAGCTCCAGGTCAGAGTGGGGCGGTCCCACAGTGCGAAGCCAGGGGCGAAGGAAACGCCCTGCACCGTCACCTCGGTGCCGCCGCCGGCGGCCGGGGCGAGGGCGAAGCTTTTGCCGCTGTAGTCGCCCACCAGCTTCAGCACCACGCTGCCGCCCGCCGTCGCCAGCGTCAGCTCGCTGTCCTGCCCGGTTGCCGCGGCGCTGACCCCTGTGGCGACGATATCCTTCAGCGTCAGCACGTTGCCGGCTTGCAGCCCGGCGATCCGCCCAGTGAAGCCCGCCGCGTTCAGCGCCACCCGCGCCGTGGGTGCGGACAACGCCAGCGTGCTCGCACCCGCGCCCCCGAGGTCCAGCGTGGAGCCCGATGCCACCACCACCACGGGGGCACCCCCCAGCGGCGTGCCCAGCGACAGCGTGCCGCCCGCGGTGCGCAGAACGCCGGCCCCGGTGATGCTCACGCCCGGGCTGCCCGCCGCCAGCACCAGCGTCGCCCCGGCGGCGATCGTCGCGGTGCCGCTGCCGGACAGCGCGCCGGTCAGCGCCAGCGTGCCGCCCTCCACCGCCAACGCGCCCGCCAGCGACACAGGCGCGGTGATCGTCCCGAAGCCTGCGATGGTGCCGCCGCTGGTCACCGACAGGCCGCCGCCGGCATTGAGCTTGCCGCCGCCCAGTTCCAGCCGGCCGGCCACCGCCAGCGCCTGGGCCGTGGTGTAGTCCCGCCCGCCCAGCACGCGCAGCACGCCGCCGGGCGCGATGGTGGCCAGCGTGCTCTCCAGCGAGCGCACGCTGCCGCCGGCGCTGCGGCCCTGGATCGTGGAATTGATGAAGCGCAGCTCGATGGTGGCGTCGAGCGTGGTGATCTCGGTGGAGACTCCGGCCCGGGCGATGTCGATGATGGCAGCCGAGCCGCCGATGGCCTCGCCGGTGGCGCTGTAGGTGCCGCCCGAGAGCACGCCCGCGGAAAGGTTGGTGAGCGTGGCGTTGTTGACGAACAGATAGGTGCCCGACGCGGTGGCCGCGAAGGTGCCGGTGTTGGTGACGGTGCCGCCGGTCAGCTGCATGAAGCTGCCGGGCACGGTCGCGCTGACGGTGCCGGCATTGGCCAGCGTGTCGACCTTGACGCCCGACGCCGAGGACAGCCGACCGCCCGGCTGCACCGCCACGGTGCAGAGCGTGGTGTTGGCACCGAGCGTGAGGCCGCCCGCAAGGTCCAGCGTGGTGCCCGCGCCGGCAGTGACCGAACGCGCCACGAAGGCGGTGCCGGCCGCGACCGATACGGTGTAGCTGCCCGCCGGCAACGAAACATCCGCCAGGGTGTCGTTCGGTGCCGCAGCACCGGCCCACAGCAAATCCTCGGCCCACTTGCCGGAAACAAGACCCTTCCACGTGAATGATGCCATGGCCGTCTCCGTCGCGAGGCGCGCACCGTCGCCGGTTTCGCCGGCGGGCGTCAATGATGTATGTCTCTGTTGCGATTATTCCATGAATGCTGCGGGGTCTGGTGATCGAACTGGACGTGGCTGAGTTCCTCGCGGCCGACGACCTGGCACTGCGCGACCGCTTGGCCGCCGAGGCGATGCAGCAGTTCCGCGGCAACGAGGCGGCACAGCTTCGTGCCTGGCTGGTCTCGCTGCGCTGCCTGCGGATGGCACTGGCAGGGTGGGATGCCGCGCCTGCGTGGCGGCTGGTGCTGGAGTTCCCGATGCGCCGGCTGGGCCGGCGGATCGACGCGGTGCTGGTCTCGCCGCGCGCAGTGCTGGTGCTGGAGTTCAAGGCCGATGCCACGGCGCTGACGGCGGCGGACCAGCGGCAGGTGGAGGACTACGCGCTCGACCTGCAGGATTTCCACGCCGGCAGCCGCGGGCGGGTGATCGTGCCGGTGCTGGTGGCCACGGCCTCGCGCCCCGGCCCGGTCGCCTGGCCCCTGGCGATCGGCGGTGCCACCACCGTGCTGGAGGCGAGCGAGGCGAGCCTGCCGGGGCTGCTGCGCGAGCTATGGGCCCGGCTGCCGGCGCACGACGAGGTCGACGTGGCCGGATGGGCCGCCGCCCCCTATCGCCCGGTGCCCGGCATCGTGGAGGCGGCGCGGACGCTGTATGCGCGCAACAGCGTCGCCGAGATCGCGGCCGCCGGGGCGGAGGCGCGCAACCTGCGCGAGACCACGCAGGCGATCCTGGCCGCCTGCCACGCCGCACGGGTGCTGCGCCATCACGTGGTGCTGTTCGTTACGGGCACGCCGGGTGCGGGCAAAACGCTGTGCGGCCTGAACGTGGTGTTCGGCGCCGAGCGCGAGGACCGCGCGACCTTCCTGACCGGCAACCCGACGCTGGTGCACGTGCTGCGCGAGGCGCTGGTGCGCGATGCGGTCGCCGGCGGCATGGATGTGCGCGGCGCACGCCAGCGGATGCGCGGCGCGATCCAGGCGCTGCCGCATTTCCGCGACCACCATATCGGCCGCCCGGACGAAATTCCGGCGGACCGTGTGGCGGTGATCGACGAGGCGCAGCGGTCGTGGTCGCGCGACTACGCGGTGCGCGCCAGTCTCGACCGGCCGGTGCGGCTGAGCGACAGCGAGCCAGGCCACCTGCTGGACATCATGGCGCGCCATGCGGATTGGGCGGCGCTGGTGTGCCTGATCGGCAACGGGCAGGAGATCCACAACGGCGAGGGCGGGCTTGCCGAATGGGGGGCGGCGCTGGCGCTGCGGCCGGGCTGGCGGGTGCATGCCGCCCCGGCGGCACGGCGGACCGACCAGCCAACCCGCCAGCGCCTGCCCGCGTTGCCGAACCTTGTCATCGATGACGCGCTGCACCTCGACATCGCCGTGCGCAGCGTGCGCAACCCCGATGCCGCCGACTGGGCCGATGCCGTGGTGCGCGGCGACGCCGCGGCGGCCCGGGCGATCGCGGCGCGCGCGCCCCTGCCCTTCTCCGTCGTGCGCGACCTCGACACGCTGCGCGCGGCGCTGCGGGCCGAGGCGCGCGGCGAGCGGCGGGCCGGTCTGGTCGGCAGTTCCGGCGCCAAGCGCCTGCGCGCCGATGGGCTGGGGGTGGAAGTGCCGCACATGGACGCGGGCGCCGTCGCGCGCTGGTTCCTCGACCGCTGGCCGGAGGATGTGCGCGCTTCGGACGCGCTGGAGACCATGGCCACCGAGTTCGCCTGCCAGGGGCTGGAACTGGATGCGGCAGGGCTGTGCTGGGGCGGCGACCTGGTGCGGCTGGGCGGGGCGTGGCAGGTGCGGGACTTCCGCGGCACCAACTGGCAGGTGGCGCGCGACGGCGAGCGGCAGGCCAACCGCCTGAACACCTATCGCGTGCTGCTGACGCGGGCGCGGTATCAAACCGTGATCTGGGTGCCGCGCGGCGACGCGGCGGACCGGACGCGCAGCCCGGCGGAGATGGATGCGGTCGCCGACTTCCTGCGCGCCTGCGGGGCGGCCGACGTGGAACGGCCCAGCGAGGTGTCCCCCGCCGGGCCGTCGGTTCAGGCGTTACTGGTGTAATATCAATCCTCGTTGACTTCGACCCATAGAACGATAGCAAGTCTGGGCTCCGCCCAGACCCGCCAGGGGCCGAGCCCCTGGACCTCCAACTTATTTTAGTTGTTGGGGATTAAAGGGCCCCAGGCCCTTTAATCCCCATTATTCGTCAGAAGGATAAGGTCCAGGGGCTTGGCCCGTCGCGCGAAGGCGCGCGCCGGACCAGGCGGGTCCGGGCAGAGCCCAGACTTGCTTTCCTACTCTAAGTCGAAGCCAACGACCCTTCGTATCAGTTCCACTTCGCCCAGAAGAAGCGCGGCATCTCGTCCGGGTAGGCCTTGAAGTCGAGCTGCTTGTTCAGGCCATAGACGGTGACGTAGGTGCCGATCGGCAGCCAATAGGCGCGGTCGGTGATCAGGTTTATCGCCTTGGCATAGGCCTTCTTGCGGGCCTCTGGATCGGAAACCGAGCCGCCCTCGCGCAGGGTCGCGGTGACTTCCTCGTCGCGGGCGAGGTCGTCGACGTTGTTCCAGAAGAAGTACGGCATGATCGCCGAGACGTCGTTGATGGAGTAGCTGCCCCACGACGACATGTACATCGGCACCTCGCCCTTCTGGATGCGGGTTTGGGCGGCCACGCCCTGCATGTTCGTCACCTTGGCGCGGATGCCGATAGCGCCGAGATTGGCCTGGATCGCGCCGATCCAGGAATTCAGCAGGCCGGGATTGACCAGTTCGATCTCGAAGCCGTTCGGATAGCCGGCCTCGGCCATCAGTGCCTTCGCCTTGGCGGGGTTGTAGTCGTACTTGACCGCCGCATCCTGGTCGCAGCCGAACTGGGTGAAGTAGCAGGGCGCATCGGGCACGCGCGAGCCGAAGCGGATCAGGTTCTTGGTGAAGGACTGGCGGTCGATGGCGTGAAAGATCGCGCGGCGCACCTTGACGTTGGTCAGCGGGCCCTTCGGGTCGGAACGGCCGGCCGCGTCCATGCTGAGATGGGCGATGCGGAAGGCTTCCTGCGTCAGCGTATAGAGGGTCGGCATGGCGCCGATCTTTTCCACGAGGTCGGCGGGATACTGCCATATCCAGTCCGCCTGGCCGCCAAGCAGCGTGTTCACCTCGAGGTTGGCGTCGGTCACCTGGCGGATCACGACCTTGCGGATCGGCGGCTTGCCCTTGCCGCCGCCGTTGTAATAGCTCTCGTGGCGCTCAAGCTCGATGACGCCGCCGCTCTCCCACTTGGCCACCTTGTACGGCCCGGCGCCGATCGGCTCGCGGCGATAACCGTCGCGGCCCACGCGCTCGCGATAGGCCTGCGGGTAGATCGGCATCACGAACGACACATACTGCAGCGCGGCCGGGAAGGCCTGCTTCAGCTTCAGGCGGACGGTGTACTCGTCCACCACCTCGGTGCCGGCGATCCAGGTGAAGTTGCTGGGCACCGAGATGGCCGAGGCCGGGTCGGTGATGACCTTGATGGTATAGGCCACGTCGGCGGCGGAGAACTTGTCGCCGTTGTGGAAGGTCGCGTCCTTGCGGAGCTTGAATTCGAGCGTGGTGTCGTCGATCCACGTCCACGATTCGGCCAGCAGCGGCTTCATCTCGAAGCCGTTGGGGTCGCGGAACACCAGCCCGTCCCAGGCGTGGTGGGCCACGATCAGGCCGGTGCGCTGGCTGTTGTAGTAGGGGTCGATGTCCACCACCGGGTCGCGCCACAGGGCGCGCAGCGTGTCGGCGGATTTCTGGGCCGCGGCCGGCTGGGCGACAAGCGCCACGGCGGCGGCGACGGCCGCGGTGAGCAGGGAGCGCAATTTCATCGGGAGGCCTCCATCACGTCTTGTTATGGTCACACGCTACGGCCGGTGCGCCCGGCTGCGCAACGGGGGAGACGACGTCAGGTGCGGGTTTCAAGCCCGGCGGGGTCGCCCGCCACCGCGCAGACGGCATCCAGAAGCATGGTGCGGCGCCGCGCGGTGTCGTAGCGCGGCCACGGCAGTTCCGCCCGCCCGGCATCCCCGGTGCGGGCGAAGGCGGCCCAGGCGGCGCGGATGTTGGCCGACAGCCCGTCCATCTCGGCCGCCTCGCCGCCCATCAGCATGCCGGCATCCGGCCATTGGGCGAAATTGCCGAACACGAACGGCAGCTCGATGCAGTGGCAGGCGCGAAACTTGTTGCCTTGTGGCGTCCAGTCGAACCGGTACGCCTGGGTGGGCACGCCCGCCTCGGCGAGCGCGTCGGCCAGGCGCAGGGTGGGCCAGAGGAAGGTGTGGTCGCTGACCAGGTCGGCCAGCCAGTCCATTAGGCTGCCGCCGGGGCGCCGCGCCTTGTAGCGCTCCATCGCATCGGGCCGTTTCGCCAGGGCGGCGAAGCGCTGGGCGCTGGCGGTCCAGTCCGGGTTGGCCATCGCGGGGTTGGAGGCGAAGAAGGCATGGATCTCGTCGTGCGTCGCGCCGATCAGCACCTGCAGGCCGTTCGCATCGCGCGCGATAGCGGCGAACAATTCGGCCTGCGTCATCGGCGCAGCCACGGTCGGCATGAACGGCGGATTGGTTTCGGCAAAGCGCGCGCGCGCCGTTGCGACCTTGCCGGTGGCGGCCAGCAGCGCCTCGGCCGGTGTGTCGCGCAGCTTCGCCAGCAGGTCGGGTGCCGCGGGATCGAGCCCGGTGGCGCGCAGCACCTCCGCACCGATCGCCTCCCCCTCCGCCCGCGTCAGCGGATCGCGCCCGAAGCCGCCGGATTGCAGGATGGCGCGGTGGAACAGCGGGCGGGCGCGCGGGTCGATGATCAGCCGGCCGATGCTGGCCGCCCCGGCCGACTGGCCCATCAGCGTGACGCAGCCGGGGTCGCCGCCGAACGCCGCGATGTTCGCCGCCACCCAGCGCAGCGCCTCGATCTGGTCCAGCGTGCCCAGGTCGTCGGCCGGGAGCGCGGGATGCTTGAGGTAGCCGAGCGGGCCGAGGCGGTAGTTCACGCCAACGACCACCATGTCGCCCTCGCGCGCCAGCCGCGCCCCGTCGTACCAGTCCAGCGACCCGGCCCCACTGACCCAGGCGCCGCCATGCAGCCATACCAGCACCGGCCGTTTTCCAGCATCGGGCGACGGGGTCCAGACGGTCAGCGTCAGGCAGTCCTCGTCCATCGACAGTCGGTAGTCGCCCATGGCCGGGGCAAGGCGGGACGGCGCCTGCGGTGCGATCGGACCGTGCGCCGTGGCATCGCGCGTGCCGCCCCAGGGTGCTGCCGGCTCCGGTGCCGCGAAACGCAGCGCGCCCACCGGCGGCCGGGCGTAGGGCACCGCGCGGAACGTCGCAACGCCCTGGTCCGTCAGCCCCTGGAGGGCGCCGAGCGTGGTGCGGGCGATGGGCATGCAGCCTCCTGCGGGTTAAACGCCGAGGGTACGGTGCGCCAGCTCGGGGTCTTCGTCCAGCGCCGCCGGCGTGCCGGTCCAGACGGTGCGGCCCTTCTCGATGATCGTCATCCGGTCGGCCAACCCGCGCAGGGCGGCGAGGTGCTTGTCGACGATCAGGATGGCGAGCCCCTCGGCCTTCAGCCGCGCCAGGCATGCCCAGATCTCGGCGCGGACCAGCGGCGCCAGACCCTCGGTCGCCTCGTCCAGCACCAGCAGGCGCGGATTGGTCATCAGCGCGCGCCCGATCGCCAGCATCTGCTGCTCGCCGCCGGAAAGGGTCGCGGCACTCTGGCCGGTGCGCTCCGCGAGGCGGGGGAACAGCGCCTCGATGCGCGCCACGGTCCAGAACCCCGGCCGCGCGGTGGCAACGAGGTTCTCGCGCACCGACAGCGTCGGGAACACCTGCCGCCCCTCCGGCACCAGCCCGATGCCCAGCCGTGCGATGGCATGGGACGGCAGGCGGGTGAGGTCGCGGCCGAGGAACGTCGCCTCCCCTGCCCCGCGGAGCAGCCCAAGCAGGCAGCGGATGGTCGTTGTCTTGCCCATGCCGTTGCGGCCCATCAGGCTGACCACCTCGCCTTCGCCCACCGTGAGGTCGATGCCGTGCAGCACCTGGCTCGACCCGTAGGCGGCATGCAGGCCCAGGATGCGCAGCATCACTTCGTGCCCAGGACGCGGAGCATCACGACGCGCCGAGATAGGCGTCGCGCACCGCCGCGTCGGCACGGATGGCGGCGGGCGGGCCGGAGGCGATGACGGCACCATTCTGCAGCACGGTGATGCGGTCGGCCAGCGCGAACACCGCGTCCATGTCGTGCTCCACCAGCAGGATCGCAACCTCGCCCTTCAGCGATTGCAACAGCGCGGTCATGGCGGTGGCTTCGCTGGCGCCCAGCCCGGCCATCGGCTCGTCTAGCAGCAACAGCCGCGGATGCGTCGCCAGCGCCATCGCCAGTTCCAGCTGCCGCCGTTCGCCATGGCTGAGATCCGCCGCCACCGTCGACGCGCGAGAAGCAAGCCCCACCCGCTCCAGCATCGCCAGCGCCGCCGCCGCCAATCCCGCATCGCGCGATGCATCGCGCCAGAACCGGAAGGAATGGCCCTGGCGCACCTGCTCCACCAACGCCACATTGGCCAGTGCGGTAGCCTGCATCAACACCTGGGTGATCTGGAACGACCGGGTCATGCCCGCCCGCACCCGCGCCGCCACCGGGAGTGACGTGATGTCGGCACCCGCGAGCCGGATGCGGCCGGCGTCGGGGCGCAGTTCCCCGGCGATCTGCGCAATCGCGGTGGTCTTGCCGGCGCCATTGGGGCCGATCAGCGCGTGGATCTCCCCCGCGGCGACATCGAGGGCCAGCGCGTCGGTGGCGACCAGGCCGCCGAACCGCTTGGACAGGCCGCGGATTTCCAGCAGCGCTGTCATTTGCCGCCCAGCGCCCCCCACAGCCCGCGCCGCGCCAGCAGCACCACTGCCACCAGGATCGGGCCGAGCACGATCTGCCAGTGCTCCGTCCATTGCGCGAGCAGGCTGTGCAGCAACACCATTGCCGCGGCCCCGAACACCGCCCCCCACAACGAGCCCAGCCCGCCCAGCACCACCATCACCATCAGCTCGCCCGACATCGTCCAGTGCAGCAGGTCGGGGCTGGCGAAGCGGAACAGGTTCACATGCAGCGCGCCGGCCAGCCCGGCGATCGCGGCGGAAATCACGAAGGCGGCAAGCTTGTAAGGATAGGGCGACAGCCCGATGGCCATCATCCGCCACTCGTTCTGCCTGATGCCGTCCAGCACCGCGCCGAACCGGCTCGCCGCGATGCGCCGCAGCAGGAACAGCACCAGCACCAGCGCCACCAGGCACACATAGAAGAACGCCACGTCATCCCGCGGTGCTATGCCCGGCAGCGCGTTGCGCCGGCGCATGGAAAGCCCGTCGTCGCCGCCATAGGCCTTCAGCGCGATGAACAGGAAGAAGAACATCTGCGCGAAGGCCAGCGTGATCATGATGAACGAAATGCCGGAGGTGCGCAGGCACAGCGCCCCGATCCCCGCCGCCAGCACCGCCGGCACGATGATCGCCATCGGCCACGCGAACCACGCCTGCGTCACGAACCACGGCAGGTCGGCCTGGTGGAATGCCAGGACCCCCACCGTATAGCCCCCCAGCCCCAGCCACGCCGCATGCCCAAAGCTCGGCAGGCCGGTGCGGCCCATCAGCAGGTCGAGCGAGGCGGCCGCGATCGCCATGATCGCCACCTGGCTGCCCAGCGTCACGAAGTCCGGCCGCGCCATCGCCGCCGCGATCGCCGGCAGCGCCGCGAACAATGCGGCCGCCACAGCCAGCACTGCAATCTGCCGCTTCGACTCACGCATGCGCGGGAAACAATCCACGCGGCCGCCACAGCAACACCACCGCCATCAGGATGAAGATCGCCATCGACGACAGGCCGGCCCCCAGCGCATCGGCGTCGCTGGGCGGCAGCATGGCGCGCAGGCCGGTCGGCAGGTAGGCGCGGGTCAGCGTGTCGACCATGCCGACCAGCAGCGCGCCGGCCAGCGCCCCGCGCACCGAGCCCAGCCCGCCGATGACAATCACCACGAATGTCGTGATCAGGATGCGCTCCCCCATTCCCACCTGCACCGCCAGCAACGGCCCGGTCAGCGCCCCGGCCAGCCCGGCCAGCAGCGCGCCGAGGCCGAACACCGTGGTGAACAGCAGCCCGACGCGAACCCCCAACGCACCGACCAGATCCCGATGGGTCGCCCCCGCCCGCACCAGCATGCCGATGCGCGTGTGCGCGATCAGCAAATACAGCCCGCCCGCCACCGCCAGCCCGGTGGCGATGATCGCCAGCCGATACACCGGATACGGCACCCCCGGCACGATCTCCACCGCCCCCGACAACCACGGCGGCGGCCCGGCCATCAACGGCTGGCGGCCGAAGATCATCGCCACCGCCTCGTTGCAGAACAAAATCACGCCGAACGTCGCCAGCACCTGGTCCAGATGATCGCGCTGATACAGCCGCCGCAGGATCGCCGCCTCCAGCGCCATGCCGACCAGCGCCGCCGCCGCCAGCCCCGCGCCGAGGCCCAGGAGGAACGAGCCGGTCTGCTGCGTGGCCCAGGCGGCCGCATAGGCGCCGATCATGTACAGCGAGCCATGGGCGAGGTTGATCAACCCCATGATGCCGAACACCAGCGTCAGCCCGGCCGCCATCAGGAACAGCATGACGCCGAACTGCAGGCCGTTCAGGAGTTGCTCCAGCAGTAAGGTCATCAAAGGGAAGTCTTCTTTTTGTGAACAAAAAGAAGCAAAAAAACTTTATCCATATGCGGTGGCACCGCCCGGGCTAAATGGACAAAAGTTTTTTGCTTCTTTTTTTCAAAAAAGAAGCGCTTGCCTTATATCTTGCACTGCTCCGCATAGGCATCGCCACGGTCCGCCAGAACCCGCCCCTGGGTCTTGAGGAACAGCTTGCCGTCCGCGCCGCGCTCCGGCCGGATGGCGTACCAGTCCTGGACCGGGTGCTGGTTCGGGCCAAAGCGGAACTTGCCGCGCGTGGCCTGGAAGTTCGCCTTCAGCATTTCGCGCCGGAAAGCCTCGGTGTCGTCCACCTTGCCCCCGGTGCCCTTCAGCGCGGCGGCGATGGCCAGCGCGGTGTCGAAGCCCTGGCTGGCGTAGTAGGTTGGCATCCGGTTGTACTTGGCCTGGAAATCGGCCACGAACTTCTTCGATACCGGATTGTCGAAGTCGCTGTTCCACTGCGCCGACACCTCGATGCCCAGCGCCGCGTCGCCGACGGCGTTCAGCGTGGTGGCGTCGAGCGACGGGGAGGAGACCACCATCGGGATCCTGCCGCCAAGGCCCGCCTGCTGGTACTGGCGGATGAAGGCGATGCCCAGGCCGCCGGGATGGAACTGGAACACCGCGTCGGGGTTCGCCGCGCGGATCTGCGCCATCTCGGGCGCGTAATCGGTCTGGTCGAGGCGGGTATAGACCTCGCCGGCGATCTCGCCCTTGAAGAAGCGCTTGAAGCCGGTGATGGCATCGCGCCCTGCCGGATAGTTCGGGGCGAGCACGAACACCTTCTTGTGCCCAAGCCGGTTGGCGTTCTCGCCCGCACTTTCGTGCAGCGTGTCGTTCTGCCAGGACACCACATAATAGTTGCGATGACACCCCTTGCCCGCCAGCGACGACGGACCGGCATTGGCGCTGACATAGATCGCGCCCTCGTCGAGGATATCCGGCGCCACCGCTTCCATCACGTTGCTGAACACTACGCCGGTGAACAGCTTGATCCGCTCGGTCTTGAGGAAACGATCAACGATCTGCTTGCCCTGCGCGGGCCGCAGCGCGTCATCCTCCACCATCACCTGCACCGGCGTGCCGCCGAGCGTGTTGTTCTCGATGGCCAGCATGAAGGCGTCGCGGATATCGGCCCCCAGATAGCCGCCGGGGCCGGACAATGTGGTGACGAAGCCGATCTTCAGGGGTGCTGCCTGGGCACGAAGGATCGACGGGGCGGCAAGCGTTGCGGCGGCGGCGAGTGCTGCACGGCGGGTGATCATGGACATGGGCTTCCCTGCGGCTGGGGTTTTCAGGCGTTATAGCGGGACGGTGGAGCGAGGCAAGAAAGCACGTTCTTTTTTGAAAAAAAGAACCAAAAAACTTCTATCCATTTGCCACGGGGCGTTCCGCGCGCCCGATGCAAATGATCGAAAGTCTTTTTGCTTCTTTTTCTACAGAAAAAGAAGAGTCTTGCTTACGGCAGCTTCACATCATGCCGCGGCGCATGCCAGTTGGCCGCCGCCGCCTCCGCCCGCGTCACATCCTCGGCCAGCAACAATCCGGCGCGGCACAGCGCGGAAGCGGCGCTCGTGATGGCGGCGACATAGGCATCCCGGTCCGGATACCGTTCGGCCACCGCGGGCCGAGGATCGCCGGTTTGCGCGCGTTCCTCCGGGGTGTCGGCGAACGGGATCATGCTGCCGCTGAACTCGTGCATCGCGCCGTGGCCGAAGCCGCGGGCGCGCAGGTTCCAGCCGGTGTAGGTGGCCAGCGGGGCGGCAACCATCGGCGCGCGCACGCCGGCGATCTCGTTGCCGTCGCGGTCGACGTCCGGCACCAGCACGGCGTAGTGCTGCGAGGGGTCGATCACAGGCGGTTCGCGCAGGATGCCGCGCTCGGCGTGCGGTCCCCAGTCGATCGCCGGCAGGTCGCTGGCCTCGCGCGGCAGGGCGATGCCGGGGATGGCGGGGAACGCGCGGCGCCACTGGTCCGCGGACACCAGCGTTCCGTCGGCGAGCATGGGGATGCGGCTGTCGGGCGGGGGCGTGCCGTCGGTGGCCCAGCGGTCCAGCATGTCGAGCGTGGCGCGGAACAGGGCGGAGGTGGCGACGTTGTTCAATAGGTTCTGGCAGACGTTGCGGGTTGGCGGGCCGGCAAGCGGATCGGAATTGTGCTGGCTGCCGGACCAGAGGAACAGGCGCACGCCGGGCGGCTGGGCGAGGTCGCGGCCGCGCGTGTCGGTGTGCACCAGGCTGCCGCGGCGTTGCCAGTATTCGGTGGAGGTTTGGGTGTGGATCACCAGCGGGTCGGTGGCGGGGCGTTTGAGGATGGCGTCGGTGCGGCCGGTGATGTGGTCGGTGGACTCCGCATAGGCGAAGGGGAAGCGATCGGCCGGCTTGTGGTGCACCTCGTATTGCTGGCCGGCGGCGTCGGTGAGGTTGGCGAAGCGGCTGGTGTCCAGCCGGCCGGCGCCGGCGACGTGGGGCAGCAAGCCGTCGAACACGCGGCGTTGTTGTTCGTCGGCGTTGAAGCCGTGGAAGATGAAGTCGCGGATGGTGCGGCCGGTTTGCGAACGGCCCCAGCCATAGGCGCGCTGGAGGCCCGGCAGAGGGGTTGCCGGGTCGTGGCGCAGATGGCTGACGAGGTCGCGCACCGCGGCGTGGCCGAGGCCGAGCACCAGCGGCGCCTCGGCTTCGTAGATCAGTTCGTAGATCCAGCCGGGCTGGAAGCCGCCGGGCAGGTGGATGCTCTCGCGGCACGGCACGATGGCGCGTTCCGTCCCCTGCGCGTCCTGGCCCATTCCTGTTCCATTGGCCCCGCCCTGGGTGCGGGCGAAGTGCCAGGCGGAGGGGTGCAGCGCCTCGGCCGGGCTGCCGGGGTAGCGGCGGCGGGTGAGCGTGGCCTTCGTGGTGTCGAGCGTGACGGCCGGGTGGCTGCGGGTGGAGGGCCAGCCGGAGAGGGGCATGGTGTCGCAGTTGGGGCGGCCGATGATCTCGGTGCGCACGCGGCCGCGGACGGGGGCGCCGTTTTCGTGGGCGCCGTTTTCGTGGGCGATTGGCAGGTCGAGCAGCATGCGGCCGTCGCCGGGGAGGAGGTCGCCCTGCCAGGCGCCGAAGACGACGCTGTAGCCGCGGCGGAACAGGAAGCCGTTGCCGGCGTGGGCCTGGGTGGACGGGTCGTTGCTGTTCGGTGCGTCGTTGAAGAATTGCAACGCGCGCTTGTTGCCGCGGTTGCCCCAGTCGAAGAACAGGCGGCGGTTGCCGCGCGCCATGTCCACCGGCTTGAGGATGAACACATCGGCGGCGTAGCGCACCATGCCGTCGGTGGCAGCGAGGTCGATGTCGGTGATCGGGCGCTGGCCTTGGGCCTTGGGATCGACGGCGCCGTGGAAGCGGCCTTTCAGCACCTCGTAGGGGCCGGCCTCGCCGAAGAGGGTGCCGGCGGCGAAGCTGCGGCGTTCGATGATGTCGAGCGTCATGGCGGTGGTTCTCCGGGCGGGCAGGCTGGCACCGGCGCGCCCGGAGGGGAAGGGGTGGCTATTTCAGGCGGCGGGTCCAGTCGGCCAGCTTTTCCAGCATGGTTTCGACGAACTTGCGGGTGGCTTCGTCGGTGATGTTGGCCTCGGCGTCCAGGCGCTGGGGGGCCATGCCGACCGCGACGGCGGGCTGGACCAGGACCAGGCCGTTCACGTTGGCCAGGATCTGGCGCAGGTGGGCCTGGCCGCGGATGCTGCCAGTGGCGCCGGGGCTGGTGCCGAAGACGGCGATCGGCTTGGCGTCCAGCGGCTGTTGCGGCGGGCGGCTGGCCCAGTCGATGGCGTTCTTGAGCACGCCGGTGACCGAGGCGTTGTATTCGGGGGAGGCGATCAGCAGGGCGTCGGCGGCGCGGATCTGTTCGCGGAAGGCAACCACCGAGGCGGGCAGGCCGGCGGCTTCGACATCGCCGTCGTAGAACGGCATTTCGCGGATGCTGGCGATCTCGATGGTCATGCCCGACGGCGCCAGCTTCTGCGCGGCGCGCAGCAACAGGGTGTTCCAGCTGTCGCGGCGCAGGCTGCCGGAAATGCCCAGCACGCGGATGGTTTCGGTCATGGTGGCCTCATGTTCGTTGCTGTGGGGCATGTGGCGGCGGGGGATGGCGAAGTCAATTCGGCGGATGGGTCGATGGGGCGGGACACACTGTCCGGTGCCGGTCGACAATCAGGGTTCCAGCAGGTCGGCCAGGGCGAGGGCGACGACGCGGGTGGCGGCGTGGAGGTCCGACGGGCGGACGCGTTCATCGGCACGGTGGGCGTTGGCGTCCTCGATGCTGCGGGGGCCGGCGCCGTAGAGGACGACGGGGATGCCGGCTGCGGCGTAGTGGCGGGCGTCGGTGTAGAGGGGGACGCCGCCGGCGGTGATGGGCTCGCCGAGTTCGGCGGTGGCGTGGTGGCACAGGCGTTTCGTGAGGGCGGCGGCCTCGGGGGTGGGGGTGAGGGGAGTGGCGAGCAGGATGCGGCGGATGGACAGGCCGGCTTCGGGGTGGGCGCTTGCGGCGGTTTCGATGAGGGTGCGGAGTTCGGCTTCGACGGCTTCGGGGGCTTCCTCGGGGACGATGCGGCGGTCGAGGCGCATGGTGACGCGGTCGGGCACGACGTTGGTGTTGATGCCGCCCTGGATGAGGCCGACGGTGAGCTGGGGGGCGCCGATGCCGGGGATTTTTGACGTGCGGTGGGCGAGTTCGCCGCGCCAGGCGTAGAGGGCGGACAGGATCGAGGTGGCGGCTTCGAGCGCGTCGATGCCGGTGTACGGCTTGGCGGCGTGGGCGGAGCGGCCGGTGACTTCGATCTCCAGGTGGAGGCAGCCGTTGTGGGCCTCCACGACCTGGTAGGAGAAGCCGGCGCCCAGGGCGAGGTCGGGCTTGCTGATGCCCTGTTCCAATAGATACTGCGGGCCGATTTCGCCGCCGGTTTCCTCGTCGTAGGTGACGTGGAGTTCGAGCGTGCCTTTAGCGAGGCCGGCTTTCTCCAGCGCGAGCATGGCGTAGGCGTAGGTGGCGATGTCGGACTTCGAGACGGCGGCGCCGCGGCCGTAGAGCCAGCCGTCTTTTATCTGGGCGCCGTAGGGGTCGGTGGTCCAGCCGGTGCCGGGGGGGACGACGTCGCCGTGGGCGTTGAGTGCGATGGTGGGGCCGGGGCCGTAGCGGTGGCGGGCGACGAGGTTGGTGGCGGAGATCATGCCGTGCTTGCGGCATAGCTCTGTGGGGACCTTGTGGCGTTCGACGGTGAGGCCGAGGCGTTCCAGCAGGGTGGCGGTGAGCTCGGCGTGGCGGGCGCAGTCGCCGGGGGGGTTGTCGGAGGGTTCGCGGACCAGGGCGGCGAGGAGGTCGGTCTGTTGCTGTTCGCCGGCGGCGAGGTGGGCGCGGAGCGTGGTGCGGTTGGTGGGCATGGGATTTCCTCCGGCTTGTGGCGCGTGGTGGCGCGGGGGGCCGGGGAAGTCAAATCCTGGGGGGTCTGGCGGGCGTGAAGGGGAAGACAGCAAGAAGCAGATTCAACACAGAGACACAGAGGCACGGAGAAGCAAGGCAAGGGAGAAGCAAGGAAGAATATTTTTTGGCGGAGGCAGGGATATGGGCGCGCGTCGGCGCACCCCGGTTGGGGTGGGTTCTGGCGGCTGATGGGGGTGGGGCGTGGGCGTGGCGGGGCGCGGGCTGGTTGGGCCGGGTGGCGGGCGGGCGCGTGGCTGGGGATGGCGCGGGCGCCGCGATGGCGGGCCCACCAGGTGGGGAAGCGGCCGAGACGGCGCGCGCGGGCGGGCACGGGGCCGCGATGGCGCGCGATGCGCGGGCCGGGGGTGCCGTAGGGGACGGCATAGGGGCTGTGGGGGAGCGGGTGCGCCAGGGCGGCGCAGGTGCGGCGCAGGGGGGCGAATTGTTCCAGCGGGCCGAGCAGGGCGGCGAGGAGGGCCATGAACATCGCGAGGCCGAAATCCGGGCGTGCGTGTGCGGCCGCGCCTCCCGCTTTCGCGGTGTGGCGCAGGGTGGCGAGCAGGTCGGTCAGGATGGGTGCGTTTGCTGACATCGACGTCATTATCATTAATGCCAACCGGCGCGCCAACGAGATTGTGCGTTAGCGAACGTTATTTCGCCAGGGCGCGGGCGGCGCTGTCGAGGGCGTCGGCCTGTTCGCCGATGATCGCGGAGTTGCAGCTTCGAACCGCCTTGGCGACGCTGCCAGCTTGGGGGGGACGTCCTGGAAACAGCGTGGGACGTCGGCCGCGCGCCGCCGCGCGGTTGCGGCGCTGGCGGGACAAGGCTGACAGCAGGTCAGACCCAGGGTGATAGCCAGCGCGAACCGGATCGGAGGCCGGTTGGCCGGTCATCCGCCAGGGACCGGTCGATTGCGGCGGTTACCCGCCGCTTCATCAGATCGAGGATCGGCAGCGATTTGTCGGATGATCGCGGCACGTCGACCGACAATATGTCATGCACCCGGCCCGGCTTCGGCTGCATCACCACGATGCGGTCAGCCAAGGCCACGGCCTCCTCCACATCGTGGGTCACCATGAGAATGGTTGGGCGCAGCTCGCGCCACAGGTCCAGAAGCAACTCGTGCAGGCTCGCGCGGGTGAACGGATCCAACGCCGAGAACGGCTCGTCGAGCAGCAGGATCTCTGGATGGCCGATCAACGCCCGGGCGATTGCCACGCGTTGCTGCTGCCCACCGGACAGGTCTCGCGGCCAGCGGGCAGCATGGCCGGCCAGACCGACCCGGTCCAACAGGGCGGCCGTGCGAGCCCGGCGGACGCGTGCGGCAAGGCGCCCGCCGCCGAAGGCGATATTGGCGCTGGTGGTCAGCCACGGCAGCAAACGCGGTTCCTGGAATACCGCGCTGATGGCCGGATGCGGGCCGGTCAGCACCTGGTCGCCGACCGTGATGGTGCCGCTGCTCGCCTGATCCAGACCGGCCAACAGCCGCAGCAAGGTGGTTTTGCCGCAACCCGAGCCGCCCAGGATGGCGACGATCTCTCCGGTCGCGGCCTCGATGTCGATATCGCGCAGCGCCTCGGTGCCGTCGGCGTAGGTCTTGCTGACACTGTGGATGGCAAGCCGGGTCACATCCGGGTCCTCGCCGTGTCCTGCCAGCGCAGGATCGGCCGGCTGACCGCCACCAGCAGGCCGTCGGCCGCCTTGCCCAGAAGGGCGAAAACGATCATCGCGACCAGGATGGTATCGGCCCGTCCCATCTGTTGGCCGTCCAGCAGAAGGTAGCCGAGCCCTTCCGAGGCGCCCATCAGTTCCGCCGCCACCACGAACATGAACCCAAGGCCCAGCCCGGTGCGCAGGGACGCGATCCAGGTTGGCAGCACTGCGGGCCAGGTGATGCGCAGCGCGATGCTGGTTGCCGACAGCCCGAACACCCGCCCCACCTCGATCAGCTTGCGGTCAACGACCTGGATCGCGCTCAGCAGCCCCAGATACACCGGGAAGAATACGCCCAGGCCGATCAGCGTCAGTTTCGATGTCTCGAAAATCCCAAGCCACAGGATGAACAGGGGCACCCAGGCGATGGAGGGGATGGCACGCAGCGCCTGCACCGAGGGATCCAGCAACTGGCGCGCCGTCATGCTGGCCCCGGTGACCACGCCCAGGACCGTGCCGGCGGCGGCGCCGCAGGCGAAACCGATGGCGACGCGGCCGAGTGTTGCGAGCGCATGCACCGTCAGCTCGCCGGATTGCGCCAGCGCCCAGGCGGAGGCCGCCAGGCGCGACGGCGGCGGCACCAGTCGCCCGGAGATCATGCCGTGTCGCACGGCCAGTTCCCACGCCACGCCCAAGGTCAGCGGCAGAATCAGGCCGGTGACCCATGGCCCTGGCCGAGCCAGCTTCATGCCCCCGCGGCGCGGGCGAACGATCCGTCGATCATGCCGTGCGTGATGGCGGCGATATCGAGCGATGGGTCCAGCACTCCGGCGGCCTGCAACGCCTTGCCGGCCTCGATGATCGTCGCGGCCTGCGCGTCGCCGATTTGCCCACGTGAGATGTCGGTGCGCTCAAGCTGTCGGATAATCACCGCGTCGGAAAGCTTGGTCGCAGCGACCATCATCGCCCGCAAGTCGGCTGGATTGTCCACCGCCCAGCGCCGGGCCTTCTCGTAGGTGGCGAGCACCCGCCTGACGACATCGGGGTTCGCGGACGCGAAGGCCTCGCGCACGTTCAGCACGCCCCAGGTATTCGCCTCGGGGTTGCGGTACAGCAGGCGGGCGCCGTTCTCGATCTCGGCGGCCGCCATCAGCGGATCGAGACCGGCCCAGGCCTCCACATCGCCGCGTTCCAGCGCGGTCCGCCCGTCGGCGTGCTGCAGCAGCACCAGCTTCACGTCCCTCTCGCTCAGACCGGCACCTGCCAGCGCGCGGACCAGGAAGATGTGCGGATCGGTCCCGCGGGTCACCGCGATCCGCTTGCCCTTGAGATCGGCCACCGCCGCGACGGCACTGTTGGCCTTTACGACCAGTGCCGTCCATTCTGGGCGAGAGTAGATGTAGATCGATTTCAGTGGGTTGCCGTTGACCTTGCCGATCAGCGCGGCGGCGCCGGCGGTCGAGCCGAAATCGAGCGAGCTGGCATTCAGAAACTCCAACGCCTTGTTCGACCCCGCGGAAAACACCCAGCGGATGCCGATCTTCTCCGGGCCGAACTCCTTCTCCAGCAGGCCCTGGCCTTTCAGCACCAGACTGACGGGATTGTAGGTTGCCCAGTCGATGCGGATCTCGCCCGGCAGGGCAGCCTGGGCCTGCCCCGATGGCATAGCGGCGAGCGCGACGGTGGCAGCGGCGAACGCGCGCCGGCTCAAAATCTGGGGCAAGGTCGGGCTCCTAAGTCTACGAACGAGGGGTGCCATAGGATGGCTGTCTCGGTGGCGACAAGACCATGGACGCAGAAGAGCAGGAAATTCTCCCACACACCAGCAGTGAAGATAAAAATTTTACAGACGTCTTACGTGGGAAACGCGAATTTCAGCGGCACCGCCCCTCCTTGGCAGGCTGCCTATGCGGTTGGGATCGCTATTGATGGCCGGGGCGCCAACGGGCCTCTGCGCCAGCGCCCGTTCATTCACCAGACACGGGTGGCGCGCAGGTGCGCCAGCCCGGCGCGCGATACCAACCCTCGTGGATTTCGACTCATAGAACGAAAGCAAGGTTGGGCTCTGCCCAAGCCCGCCTGGTTCAGCGCGCGCCTTCGCACGACGGGCGCCTGGACCTTATACCAATCGGCCGAATGATCGACCTATACCGAAGTTAAAGCTGGGCTCTGCCCAGACCCGCCAGGGGCCGAGCCCCTGGACCTCAACTCATTGAAAATGAATGGGTTGCAATGGCCGCCGGCCCGTGGTGGGTCCAGGGCAAAGCCCTGGCCTTGCCTATTTCTGGCCTTTTCTTCGCGCCTATGGGCGGAGCCCCTGCCCTTCCTTGACCTTACTGCGCCGCCATTGCGGGCTTGGGCGCCGTGACGTGGAGCTTTTCGAGGAGGCGGGTGCGTTCGGTGGCGGCGGTGCGGGCGTTGCGTTCCTTGACGTGGCCAAAGCCGCGGATTTTTTCCGGCAGGGCGGCCAGCGCGGTGGCGGTGGCGAGGGTGGCGGGGGCGAGGTGCTGGAGGATGTCTTCAACGGTGGTTTCGTATTCAGTGATGAGGTCGCGTTCCATGTGGCGTTCTTCGGTGCGGCCGAAGAGGTCGAGGCGGGTGCCGCGGAGGAAGCGCAGGTGCTGGAGCAGGCCGAAGGCGGTGAGCATCCAGGGGCCGTAGGTTTTCTTGATCATCTGGCCGGTGTGGGGATCACGTCGGGCCAGAAGGGGCGGGGCGAGGTGGAACTCGATGCGCTTGGGTTCTTCGAACTGGGCGGCGAGGGAGGCCTTGAACTCCTTCGAGGCGTAGAGGCGGGCGACTTCGTATTCGTCCTTGTAGGCGAGGAGCTTGTGGTAGCCCTTCGCGACGGCCTCGGTGAGTGCCGTGTTGCCGGAGAACATGCGGCCTTCGGTCTCTAGGACGCGGTCGACGAGGGCGCGGTAGCGGCGGGCGTAGCGCTTCGACTGGTATTGAACGAGGTGGGCTTCGCGCGTGGCGATGATGTCGTCGAGTGTCGCGGGTTCGGGTTTTTCGGTGGAGAGGCCGGCGGCGGTTTGCACGCGGGCGAGGTTGTGGGCGGCGCAGCGGCCCCAGGTGAAGGCGGCCTTGTTGGCTTCGACGCCGGTGCCGTTCAGCTCGATGGCGCGCAGGAGGGAGTCCAGCGTGAGGGGGACGAGGCCTTTCTGCCAGGCGTAGCCGAGGAGGAAGGGGTTGGTGGCGATGCTGTCGCCCATGAGGGCGGTGGCGATGGCGGTGGCGTCAAACTGGTCGAGCGCTTCCGTGCCGATCGCCTGGGCGATGCTGCGGCGGAGTTGGAGGCTGGGCAGCCGGGTGGTGGTGTCGAGCACGAAGTCCCCGGTGGGGGTTTCATGGGTGTTGAGCACGGCGTGGGTGACGCCCTGGGCGTAGGTGGCGAGGCTGTCCTTGCTGGCGGCGACGACCATGTCGCAGGCGAGCAGGAGGTCCGCACCCATGCGGCTGACCTTGAGGCCGTGGAGTTTTCCGGCGTTTTCGGCGAGGCGGATGTGGCTGGTGACGCCGCCGGCCTTCTGGGAGAGGCCAGTCTGGTCCAGGACGGTGACGTGCTTGCCGTCGAGATGGGCGGCCATGCCGATGAGGGCGCCGATGGTGACGATGCCGGTGCCGCCGATGCCGGTGACGAGAATGTTCCAGGGCTGGTCCAGCCGGCGCTGGGGCGGGAGCGGGAGGTTGAAATCCTCCGGCGCGACGCGCGCCCGCTTCTTGGGTTCGGCACCATGCACCGTGACGAAGGACGGACAGAACCCGTCGGTGCAGGAGAAGTCCTTGTTGCAGGTGGACTGGTCGATGGTGCGCTTGGTGCCGAGCGGGGTTTCGACGGGCTGGACGGAGAGGCAGTTGCTGGCGCGCGAGCAGTCGCCGCAGCCTTCGCAGACGGCCTGGTTGATGAAGGTGCGCTTCGCGGGGTCGGGGAAGGTGCCGCGCTTGCGGCGGCGGCGTTTTTCGCTGGCGCAGGTCTGGTCGTAGATGATGACGGTGCAGCCGGGGGTGTCGCGCAGGCGGCGGGAGATGGCGTCGAGCTCGCTGCGGTGGTGGACTTCGGTGCCGGGGGCGAGATCCTTCACATCGTCGTATTTCTCGGGCTCGTCGGTGACGACGATGATGGCGCGGGCACCTTCGGCGGCGACCTGGCGGGTGATGATGGGCACCGAGATCGGGCCGTCCACCGGTTGGCCGCCGGTCATGGCGACGGCGTCGTTGAACAGTATCTTGTAGGTGATGTTGACGCCGGCGGCGACCGACGCTCGGACGGCCATGTACCCCGAATGGAAATAGGTGCCGTCGCCCATGTTGGCGAAGACGTGGTTTTCCTCGGTGAAGGGGGCCTGGCCGGACCAGGCGACGCCCTCGCCGCCCATCTGGCTGAAGCTGTCGGTGTTGCGGTCCATCCAGACGGCGAGCGTGTGGCAGCCGATGCCGCCCAGGGCGCGGGAGCCGTCGATGACCTTGGTAGAGGAGTTGTGCGGGCAGCCGGAGCAGAAATACGGCTTTCTGGCCGCGGCGACTTCGGCTTTGGCGATGGCGTCGAGGTTGTCGCGCAGGCGGGCGGTGTGGGATTGCAGTTTTTCTGAATCGGCGAAGCGGGCGATGCGGGTGCCGATGGCGAGCGCGATCTCGGCGGAGGTGAACTCGCCGTGGGCCTTGAGGAAGGGCTGGCCTTCGGCGCCGCGCTTGCCGAGCACGCGGGGGCGGTCGGGCGCGTCGTAGAGGATGTCGCGGACCTGTTGTTCGATGAGGGGGTGCTTTTCCTCGACGACGATGATTTCTTCCAGGCCGCGGGCGAATTTCCTGACGGTTTCGGGGTCGACGGGCCAGGTCAGCGCCAGTTTCAGCAGGCGGGTGCCGGGGGGTTCGGGCATGCCGAGGTCGGCGAAGGCCTGGCGGGTGTCGTGGTAGGATTTGCCGGCGGTGATGATGCCGAGGCGGGCGCCGATGGGGTTGAGGACGGTGCGATCGAGGCCGTTGGCGCGGGCGTAGCGCTGGGCCTCGGGCAGGCCGATGTTGACGACGCGGGCTTCCTGGTCGAGCGGGAGGGCGGGGATGCGGCCACCGAGGTCGGACATGCGCAGGCCGGCGTCGGGGTGGGGGCCTTCGGGCAGGGTGATGCGGAAATCGGGCAGGTCGAAGGCGACGGAGGTGGAGCTGTCCATGACGTCGCCGACCAGCTTGAAGCCGATCCAGCGGCCGGACCAGCGCGACATGGCCCAGCCGTGCAGTCCGAACTCCAGGATGTCGCTGATGTCCGACGGCACCAGGATTGGCATGAGGGCGGCGGTGAGCGCCAGTTCGCTCTGGTGCGGGACGGTGGAGGATTTGCAGCCGTGGTCGTCGCCGGCCATGACGAGGACGCCGCCGTGCCGCGCGGTGCCGGCGTAGTTGGCGTGGCGGAAGACGTCGCCGGAGCGGTCGACGCCCGGGCCCTTGCCGTACCAATAGGCGAAGACGCCGTCGTATTTCGCGGCCTGGAGGTGGGGGAGTTGCTGGGTGCCCCAGATGGCGGTGGCGGCGAGCTCCTCGTTCACGCCGGGGCGGAAGACGATGTGGGCGGCCTCGATGCGTTTCTTGGCCTGCCACATCTGGATGTCGACGCCGCCGAGGGGGGAGCCGCGGTAGCCTGAGATGTAGCCGGCGGTGTTGAGGCCGGCGGCGACATCGAGCTGGCGTTGCAGGAGGGGCAGGCGCACGAGGGCCTGGGAGCCGGTGAGGAAGTACCGGTCGGAGTCGGTGCGGTATTTGTCGTCGAGCGTGACCGCGGAATGCTTCATGGCCGCTGCTCCCTGTTGGTTTGCTGATGATATGGCATGGGTGCTGACCCAAGCAAGGGGAGGGAGGGAAGGTCTTCTTTTTCTGAAGAAAAAGAAGCAAAAAGACTTTTATTCCTTTGCGCCTCGCTCGATGGGATTGGGCACGGTGCAAAAGGAGAGAAAGTTTTTTGGTTCTTTTTTTCAAAAAAGAACATGCTTACTTGTCTTCCATGGTGACGAGCTCGACGCCTTCGGAGACCATCTCGCCTTCGGCGCAGCGTATGGCGGCGATGGTGCCGTCTGCGGCGGCGGCGAGAGGCAGTTCCATTTTCATTGCTTCGAGGACGAGGAGCACCTGGCCTTTGGTGACGTGGTCGCCGGGTTGGACGAGGAGGCGGGCGACGCGGCCGGGGATGGGGGAGGTGATGCGCCCTGCCCCGGCGGTGGCGGCTTCGGGGGGGGCGAGGGGGTCGATCTCCTCCAGCGTGTGGTTGGTGCCGTCGAGGACGACGACGAGGTGGGGGGGCTGGCGGACGACGCGGGCGGGGGCGGTGGTGCCGCCGAGGCGCAGGATGTGGCCGGTGGCTTGGGCGGTGCGGGGGGTGCCGTCCCATTCGAGGCGCCAGGAGTCGCCGTCGGGCTGGGCGGTGATGGTGGTGGTGGTGTCGCGGTGGCGGAGCAGGATGGTTTGGCGGCCGGGGAGGTTGGGGCGCCAGGAGTCCTGGGCGGACCTGGGGGAGTGGGGGTCGGTGGGGGTGATGGCGGCGGCGGCGCGGGCGCGCAGGATGGCGATGGCGGCGGCGGCGATGGCCATGTCGGGCGTGGTGGCGGTGCCGGCGGTGAGTTCGGGGTGGCGGCCTATGAAGCCGGTGTCGAAGGCTTCGGCGATGAAGCCTGGGTGGGAGGCGATGGCGCGCAGGAGGGGGAGGTTGGTGTGGACGCCGACCGCCTCGGTTTGCGCGAGGGCGGCGGACAGGCGGGCCAGTGCCGTCGGGCGGTCGGGGCCGTGGGCGATGATCTTGGCGATCATCGGGTCATAGTCGGGCGTGATGGTGTCGCCTTCGCGGACGCCGGAATCGACGCGGATGTCGGGCGGGAGTTTCAGGTGGGTGAGGGTGCCGACGGAGGGGAGGAAGTTTCGGGCGGGGTCTTCGGCGTAGAGGCGGACTTCGACGGCGTGGCCGGTGATGGCGAGTTGGGATTGGGTGAGGGGGAGGGGCTCGCCGGCGGCGACGCGGAGTTGCCATTCGACCAGGTCCTGGCCGGTGATGGCCTCGGTGACCGGATGTTCGACCTGGAGGCGGGTGTTCATTTCCATGAAGTGGAAATTCTCCCCCTCGGCGATGAACTCGACGGTGCCGGCGCCGACGTAGTTCACGGCGCGGGCGGCGGCAATGGCGGCATCGCCCATGGCGCGGCGCATTTCGGTGGTCATGCCCGGGGCGGGGGCTTCCTCGATGATCTTCTGGTGGCGGCGCTGGATGGAGCAGTCGCGTTCGAAGAGGGAGACGACGTTGCCGTGGGTGTCGGCGAAAACCTGGATTTCGATGTGGCGGGGGCGGGTGAGGTATTTTTCGACGAGGACGCGGTCGTCGCCGAAGCTGGAGCGGGCCTCTCGCTGGGCGCCTTCGAGGGCGGCGGGGAAGTCGGCGCCGGATTCCACCACGCGCATGCCCTTGCCGCCGCCGCCGGCGCTGGCCTTGATGAGGACGGGGTAGCCGATGGCGTCGGCCGCGGATTGCAGGGTGGGGAGGTCCTGGGCTTCGCCGTGGTAGCCGGGGACGAGGGGGACGCCGGCTTCGGCCATCAGGGCCTTGGCTTGGGACTTGCCGCCCATGGCGCGGATGGCGGCGGGTGGGGGGCCGACGAAGATGAGGCCGGCTGCGGCGCAGGCTTCGGCGAAGGCGGCGTTTTCGGAGAGGAAGCCGTAGCCGGGGTGGATGGCTTCGGCGCCTGACACGCGGGCGGCTTCAAGGATGGCTTGGATGTTGAGGTAGGAGGCTGACGGGGCGGCGGGGCCGATGCGGATGGCGGTGTCGGCCATGGCGACGTGCTGAGCGTTCGCGTCGGCATCGGAATGGACGGCGATGGTGCGCAGGCCCATGCGGCGTGCGGTGCGAATGATGCGGCAGGCGATTTCGCCACGGTTGGCGATGAGGAGCTTGGTGAACATCGCCATCACATCCGGAACACGCCGAACTTCGTCGGCTCGATGGGGGCGTTCAGCGCGGCGGAAAGGCCGAGGGCCAGGGTGCGCCGCGTGTCGATGGGGTCGATGATGCCGTCGTCCCACAGGCGGGCGGTGGCGTAGGTGGGGTGGCCCTGGGATTCGTATTGGTCGCGGATTGGTTGCTTGAAGGCTTCCTCCTGTTCGGCGGGCCAGGTTTCGCCTTTCGCTTCCATGTTGTCCCGGCGGATGGTGGCCATGACGCTGGCGGCCTGTTCACCGCCCATGACGGAGATGCGGGCGTTGGGCCACATCCAGAGGAAGCGCGGGTCGTAGGCGCGGCCGCACATGCCGTAATTGCCGGCGCCGAAGCTGCCGCCGATGACGACGGTGAATTTGGGGACGTTCGCGGTGGCGACGGCGGTGACCATCTTGGCGCCGTCTTTCGCAATTCCGCCGTTCTCGTATTTGCGGCCGACCATGAAGCCGGTGATGTTCTGCAGGAACACCAGCGGGATGCCGCGCTGGGCGCAGAGTTCGAGGAAATGGGCGGCCTTCTGGGCGGATTCGCTGAACAGGCTGCCGTTGTTGGCGACGATGCCCACCGGGTAGCCCCAGATATGGGCGAAGCCGGTGACCAGGGTGGTGCCGTAGAGCTTCTTGAATTCGTCGAGCGCGCTGTCGTCGACGATGCGGGCGATGATTTCGCGCACGTCGTAGGGGCGGCGGCGGTCGGCGGGGATGATGCCGTAGATCTCCTCGGGGTTGTGGCGCGGGGGTTTGGGGGGGCGGATCGCGACGCCGGGGGATTTGGTGGTGTTCAGCGTGGCGACGATGCGGCGCGCGATGCCGAGCGCGTGGGCGTCGTTCTCGGCGAAGTGGTCGGCGACGCCGGAGATGCGGGTGTGAACGTCGGCGCCGCCGAGGTCTTCCGCCGTGACGATTTCGCCGGTGGCGGCTTTCACCAGGGGTGGGCCACCGAGGAAGATGGTGCCCTGGCCTTTGACGATGACGGATTCGTCGGACATGGCAGGCACGTAGGCGCCGCCGGCGGTGCAGCTGCCCATGACGACGGCGATCTGAGCGATGCCCTCGGCGGACATCTGCGCCTGGTTGAAGAAGATGCGGCCGAAGTGGTCGCGGTCGGGGAAGACTTCGTCCTGGTTCGGCAGGTTGGCGCCGCCGGAATCGACCAGGTAGATGCAGGGGAGGCGGTTGGCGCGGGCGATTTCCTGGGCGCGCAGGTGCTTCTTGACCGTGACGGGGAAGTAGGTGCCGCCCTTCACGGTGGCGTCGTTGCAGACAATGACGCACTCGCGGCCGGAGACGCGGCCGATGCCGGTGATGATGCCGGCGGACGGGACCTCATTGCCATACATGCCGTGGGCGGCGAGTTGGGAGAGTTCGAGGAACGGCGTGCCGGGGTCGAGCAGGGCCTCGATGCGGTCGCGGGGGAGGAGCTTGCCGCGGGCGAGGTGGCGCTTGCGGGTGGTCTCGCCGCCGCCTAGGGCTGCCTTTTCAGCGAGGGCACGGATTTCGGCGACCTGGGCGCGCATGGCCTCGGCGTTGGCGGCGAACTCGGGGGAGCGGGGGTCGATGGTCATGTCAGGAGTCCAAAAAAGGAAGCCTTCTTTTTGTGAACAAAAAGAAGCAAAAAAACTTCATTCATGGGCTGCGGCTGAAGGACACGGTGTTGACCATAGATAATTAGACAAAGTTTTTTTGCTTCTTTTTGTTCACAAAAAGAAGAATCTTCCTTCCTCATGCTGTCTCCCTGAACAATTCGCGCCCGATCAGCATGCGGCGGATTTCGGACGTGCCGGCGCCGATTTCGTACAGCTTGGCGTCGCGCAGGAGGCGGCCGGTGGGGTAGTCGTTGATGTAGCCGTTGCCGCCGAGGGATTGGATGGCTTCGAGCGCCATCCAGGTGGCTTTCTCGGCGCTGTAGAGGATGGCGCCGGCGGCGTCTTTCCTTGTGGTGCGGCCGCGGTCGCAGGCCTTTGCCACGGCGTAGACATAGGCGCGGGCGGCGTTCATCACGGTGTACATGTCGGCGATCTTGCCCTGCATCAACTGGAACTCGCCGATCGCCTGGCCGAACTGTTTCCGGTCGTGGATGTAGGGCAGCACGACATCCATGCAGGCCTGCATGATGCCGAGCGGGCCGCCGGAGAGGACGACGCGCTCGTAGTCCAGGCCGCTCATCAGGACCCCTACCCCGCCATCGAGCCGGCCGAGGATGTTCTCGGCGGGGACATGCACGTTGTCGAACACCAGCTCGCCGGTGTTGGAGCCGCGCATGCCGAGCTTGTCGAGTTTCTGGGCGCAGGAGAAGCCGGGCATCCCGCGTTCGATGAGGAAGGCGGTGATGCCGCGCTGGTGCGCCTCCGGGTTGGTCTTCGCATAGACGACCAGCACGTCGGCGTCGGGGCCGTTGGTGATCCAGAACTTTCCCCCGTTGAGGATGTAGCCGTCGCCGTGGGGTTCGGCCTTCAGGCGCATGGAGACGACGTCCGACCCGGCGCCGTTCTCGCTCATGGCCAGCGCGCCGATGTGCTCCCCGGTGATGAGCTTGGGCAGGTATTTGCGGCGCTGTGCGTCGGTGCCGTTGCGGCGGATCTGGTTGACGCAGAGGTTGCTGTGGGCGCCGTAGGAGAGGCCGACGGAGGCCGAGGCGCGGCTGATTTCCTCCATGGCGACGGTGTGGGCGACGTAGCCCATGCCGGCGCCGCCGTGTTCCTCCTCCACGGTGAGGCCGAGCACGCCGAGGTCGCCCATCTTGCGCCAGAGGTCGGCGGGGAAGTCGTTGTCGCGGTCGATGGCGGCGGCGCGGGGGGCGATCTCGGCCTCGGCGAAGCGGCGGACGGAGTCGCGTAGCATGTCGATCTCGTCGCCGAGGTCGAAGTCCAGGCCGTAGGAGGTGTTGCTGGCCATGTGCGTTCAGCCCTTGGAGGGAAGGAAAGATGTTCTTTTTTGAAAAAAAGAACCAAAAAACTTTTGTCCATTGGCACGGGTCTGGATGGGAGGGGCGGGCGCAAATGGATAAAGTTTTTTTGCTTCTTTTTGTTCACAAAAAGAAGGCGCTTCCTTCATGCCTTCAACTCCGGGAAGTCTTCCTCGCGGTATTCGCCGGGGGCGCGTTCGGTGCGGGCGTTTTCGGATTGGCGCAGTTCGACGCGGCGGATTTTGCCGGAGATGGTTTTCGGCAGGTCGGAGAATTCCAGGCGGCGGATGCGTTGGAACGGGGCCAGGCGTTCGCGGCAATGGCGGAAGATCGAGAGTGCCAGTTCGGGCGAGCCGTTGGCGCCGCCGGAGAGCACGATATAGGCCTTGGGCACGGCGAGGCGGATCGGGTCGGGCGCGGGGACGACGGCGGCTTCGGCGATGGCGGGGTGTTCGATCAGGGCGGATTCCAGTTCGAACGGGGAGATGCGGTAGTCGCTGGCCTTGAACACGTCGTCGGAACGACCGACGAAGGTGAGGTAGCCTTCGCTGTCGCGGCTGGCGACGTCGCCGGTGCGGTACACTTCGGTTCCGAGCGGCTGGAAGGTTCCGTCCTCGTTCTGGTAGCCGAGCATCAGCGCGGGGGGCTTGGGGTTGAGCGCGATGCAGACTTCGCCTTCGCTGGTGTCCTGGTCTTGCGTGTTCAGCAGGCGCATGCGGTAGCCGGGCATGGGGACGCCCATGGAGCCGGGCTTCACCTTCAGGCCGGGGGGGTTGCCGATTTGGGCGGTGGTTTCGGTCTGGCCGTAGACGTCGCGGATGACGATGCCCCAGGCGGCTTCGACCTGGTCCATGACTTCGGGGTTCAGCGGTTCGCCGGCGGAGAGGAGTTCGCGCAGGGACATCTTCCAGGCGCGCAGGTCTTCCTGGATGAACATGCGCCAGACGGTGGGCGGCGCGCAGAGGGAGGTGAGGTTGTGCTGGGCCACGGCGTCGAGCATGGCGCGGGCGTTGAAGCGGGGCTGGTTTAGGATGAAGACCGTGGCGCCGGCGAGCCAGGGGGTGAAGAAGCAGGACCAGGCGTGCTTGGCCCAGCCGGGCGAGGAGATGTTGAGGTGCTTGTCGCCGGGCTGCAGGCCGAGGGCGAACAGGGTGGACAGGCTGCCGACCGGGTAGCTCTGGTGGCTGTGCAGCACGAGCTTGGGCTTGGCGGTGGTGCCGGAGGTGAAATAGAGCAGCAGCGGGTCGGTGGCCTGGGTCGGGCCATCGGGCGTGAAGGTTGGGCTGCCGGCGTGCAGGGTTTCGAATTCGGTCCAGCCGGCGGGGGCGGCGCCGACGGCGATGCGGGTGGCCTGGGGGTCGAGGCCGTCGAACTTGGCGCAGTCGGCGGTGGCGGCGACGATGTGCCCGACGTCACCACGGGCCATGCGATCGGCGAGGTCGGCGGGGTGCAGCAGGGTGGAGGTGGGGACGACGACGGCGCCGAGCTTGATGGCGGCGAGCATCACCTCCCACAGCGGTACGACGTTGCCGAGCATGAGCAGGATGCGGTCGCCGCGGGCGACACCCAGCGCGCGCATTCCGTTGGCGACGCGGTTGGAGCGTTCGGACAATTCGCGGAAGGTGAGGGCGGCGGCACCTTCGCCGACGATCTGCAACGCGAGGGTGTTGGCGAGGGGGCCGGTGGCGAGTTCGCCGTCGAACCAGTCCAGCGCGAAGTTGAATTGTTCCATGACCGGCCAGCGGAAGCCGGCATAGGCGGCGGCGTAGTTGGTGCGGTTGTCGAGCAGAAACTGGCGGGCCTGCTTGAAGGCGTCGAGGCTCATGGTCGCTGTCCCCCTCAGGTCAGGTCGCCGCGGAACTTGGCCCCGAGCCATTGGGCAATGATGGAGAAGTCGCGGTCGCCCAGGCCATCTTCCAGCATCGCCTCGAACAGCTTCAGCGTGTGGGCGCCGAGGGGGGTGGGGGCGCCGCCTTGGGTCGCGGCATCCTGGGCGAGGCGGAGGTCTTTCACCATTAGCGCGGTGGTGAAGCCGGGGGCGTAGTCGCGGTTGGCCGGGGTGGTGGGGACCGGGCCGGGGACGGGGCAGTAGCCGGTGAGGGCGAAGCTCTGGCCGGTGGAGGGGGCGACGATGTCGAACATCTTCTGGCGCGACAGGCCGAGGCGCTCGGCCATGGCGAAGCCTTCGGATACGCCGATCATGTTGATGGCGAGCATCATGTTGTTGCAGGCCTTGGCGACCTGGCCGTTGCCGGCGGGGCCGGCGTGGATGATGGCGCGGCCCATGCCTTTCAGGAGGGGCTCGGCCAGCGCGAAGCCCGCCTCGGTGCCGCCGACCATGAAGGTGAGGGTGCCGGCGACGGCCCCGCCGGTACCGCCGGAGACCGGGGCGTCGAGGAATTCGATGCCCTTTTCGGCCGCGTCGGCGCCGACCTGCTTGGCGGTGGCGACGTCGATGGTGGAGCTGTCGATGACCAGCTTGGTGCGTGCGGAGATGCTGGCGAGCACGCCGCCCTGGCCGGTGCACACGTCCGCGACGTGGCGGCCGGTGGGGAGCATGGTGACGACGGCGTCAACATCGGCGACGGCCTCGGCGATGGTGGCCGCCGTGATGCCGCCGTTGGCGCGGTGGGCGGCCAGGACGGCGGGGTTAAGGTCGAAGCCCACCACCTCATGGCCCGCCTTGAGCAGGTTGGCGGCCATCGGCAGGCCCATGTTGCCCAGGCCAATGAGGGAGATTTTCATGCAGCCTCCAGCAGCTTGCGCGCGATGATGACGCGCATGATCTCGTTGGTGCCTTCCAGGATGCGGTGCACCCGCAGATCCCTCAGGTAGCGCTCCATCGCGTATTCGCGGATGTAGCCGTAGCCGCCGTGGAGTTGGAGTGCTTCGTCGACGATGCGGAAGCAGGCATCGGTGGCGTAGCGCTTGGCCATGGCGCAGCGCATCGTGGCATCCGGGGCGCGGTTGTCGAGAGCCACGGCGGCGCGGTGGACCATGAGGCGGGCGGCCTCCAGCTCGGTTGCCATGTCGGCGAGCTTGAATTGCAGCGCCTGGAACTCGGACAGGGTTTTGCCGAAGGCGCGGCGTTCCTGGATGTAGGCCTTCGCAGCTTCCAGGCACGCGCGCGCGCCCCCGAGCGAGCAGGCGGCGATGTTGATGCGCCCGCCATCGAGACCCATCATGGCGAAGCGGAAGCCCTCGCCCTCGGCGCCGAGGCGGTTGGCGTGGGGCACGCGGACGTCGTCGAACATGACCTGCGCCGTGGGCTGGCTGTTCCAGCCCATCTTGTTCTCCGGCGTGCCGAAGGACAGGCCGGGCATGCCCTTTTCGGCGACGAGGCAGGAGATGCCGCGCCCCGCCTTCTCATTCGTGTTGTCGGCACCGGTGCGGACCATGGTGACATAGAGGTCAGCGATGCCGGCGCCGCTGATGAAGGCCTTGGTTCCGTTCACCTTGTAGTGGCCGTCGCCGGTATCCTCGGCGCGGGTTTTCAGGGCGGCGGCGTCGGAGCCGCTGGCGGGTTCGGTGAGGCAGTAGCTCACGAACACGTCCGCGGCGAGCACGCGCGGCAGCCAGGTTTCGCGCTGGGGCTGGGTGCCGAAGGAGGCAATCATCCAGGCGACCATGTTGTGGATGGTGAGGAACGCCGTGGTGCTGGGGCAGGCGGCGGCCAGTTCCTCGAACACCAGCGCCGCGTCGAGCCGGGACAGGCCGGTGCCGCCATGCGCCTCGTCCACGTAGAGGCCGGCGAAACCCAGGGCGGCTGCTTCGCGCAGTTCGGCGGCGGGGAAGTGGCGCTCGGCGTCCCACCGGCCGGCGTTGGGGGCGAGGCGGTCGGCGGCGAAGGCGCGGGCGGTGGCCTGGAAGGCGCGCTGGTCGTCGGTCAGGTCGAAATCCATCCCCTCTCCTGTTTCCCTTGGGCCACGGTTTCCTCGGCGTGCACCGGGGTTTAGCGTATTGCCGGTTCAGGCAGAAGGGCAGCACCATGCGCGCACGCATCCGCGACACCGAGATCTATTTCGACATCGAGGGGATGGGGCTGGTGCCCGACGGGCGGCGGATGCGCGAGCAGCCGGTGGCCTTTGTCATCCATGGCGGGCCGGGCGGCGACCATTCCGGGTTCAAGCCGGGTATGGGCCCGCTCGCGGAGCGGATGCAGCTGGTCTATTTCGACCATCGCGGCCAGGGGCGCTCGGCGCGCGGCGATGTCTCCCGCTACACGCTCGACGAGAACGTGGAGGACATGGAGGCGCTGCGCCGGCATCTCGGGCTGGGCTCGATTGTCTCGATCGGCACGTCGTATGGCGGGATGGTGGCGATGGCCCATGCCGCGCGCTATCCGGACAGCGTGAGCCACCTGGTGCTGATCGTGACGGCGGCCCATGCCGGATTCAACAAGCGGGCGCGGGAGATCGTGGCTGAGCGCGGCACGGCGGAGCAGGTGGGGGTGTGCCGCCAGCTTTGGGCGGGCGAGCTGACGACGCTGGAGCAGTTGCGCCACTACTACGACGTGATGGGGCCGATGTATTCCACCACCTTCGATGCGGCGGCGGCGGCGAAGGGGCGGGACCGGGGGATCCTGGCGCCGGATGCCATCAACATGGCGTTCAAGCCGGGCGGCTTCCTGCAAACCTATGATTTGCGGCCGGAGCTGGGGCGGATCACCGCGCCGACGCTGATCTGTGCCGGGCGGCACGACTGGATCTGCCCGCCGGAGTTCTCCGAGGAGATCCACCGTCTGATGCCGGGCAGCGACCTGCGGATCTTCGAGCATTCGAGCCACTCGATTCGGGCGGATGAGCCGCAAGGGCTGCTGGATGCGATCGCGGGGTTCGTGGTGTACAAAAATCGGTCGAAAGGTTAACGGTGCGGGGACGGCGACCGGCCGGATCACGCGTTCGTGAGGCTGGACTCTGATCGCCTGGGCAATGGGCTCAGACCCCTGCAATGCTGGCAACTCATTGAATTTACGGGAGCGGTTGCACAAGGGAGTGCGATAGTTACATTTCGCAAAGAAGTGTCTCGCATGTTTAATCACGTGAGATCGTTGACGTCTTCGCACCCGAATGTGATACGGATGCTCCATGGCAACAGCCTCCTGCCCCGGTAGCGATGGCAGCAGGCCGCGTAACGAGTGACCAGCGTGCGTAGTGCCCCGCGCCCGGGGGCAGGACTGGAAGAGAGCGTCCTGGCGCCCGCGATGAGGTGCGATAAGGCCGTTGGCTTCAAGCACCTGTCGGCTTCAAACATCAGTCGCCCTGTGCGGCTGAAACACAAGGAATGAGACATGGCGAACTATACGTTCGGCGACGACACGATCATCGATATTCCGACCAGCGGCCTCACGACCACCATCACCACCGGCACTGCGCCGTACTCCTTCAACCCGTTCGCGGACTCCACCTCGGTTGTGGACGGCAACGCCGGTGGCGAAGGCGACGCGGTCACGCTGCGCCTGGCGCTGACCGACCTGTTCATCGACCTCGACCCGCCGCCGCAGACCGATGGCGCCGTGCTTTATGCGGTCAACCCTATCGGCGGCGCGACCACGACGATCGGCCTCGGTGGGAACATGACCTTCACCGGCACGGCAGCGAATGCGCTGACCTGGCTGGACAACATTTTCGTGCTCTCCTACTCGCTGCAGGATCGGTTCACCGTCTCGCTGCGCGGCATCTCCGAGGCCGGTGTGAACGGCTCGACCCGCAACTACAACTACGTGATCGCCTGCTTCCTGCAGGGCACCATGATCGCCACCCCCGCCGGCGAGCGTGCCGTCGAGGCGCTCCAGGCCGGTGACCTCGTCACCACGCTGGACGGCACGGCCAAGCCGGTGAAGTGGATCGGCCACCGCAGCTACGAGGCCGAGTTCGGCGCCACCGAGGCGTTCGTCCGCCCCGTGGTGTTCAAGGCCGGCTCGCTCGGTGCCGGCCTGCCGGTGCGCGACCTGAAGGTCTCGCCGCAGCACGCCATGCTGATCGACGGCGTGATGGTGCCCGCCGCCGCCCTGGTGAACGGCGTCAGCATCGTGCGCGACGACAGCCACAGCGACGTGACCTACTTCCACGTCGAGATGGACGGGCATGAGGCGGTGTTCGCCGAGGGTGCCGCGAGCGAGACCTTCGTCGACCACGACAGCCGCGCGATGTTCGACAACGCCGACGAGTACAACCTGGTGTACGGCACCGCCACCGCCCGCCCGTCCGAGCAGCCGCGCCTGGAGGAGGGCTTCCAGCTCGCCGCCATCCGCCGCCGCCTGGCCGACATCGCCGGCATGCCCGCCCATGGCGTCGCCGGCCCGATCACCGGCAACCTGGAAGGCATCAATGACGGCGTTCTGACCGGCTGGGTGATCGACACCATCAGCGGCGCCGCCGTCGAGGCCGACGTGCTGGTGGCCGGCGAAGTGGTCGGCCGCATCGTGGCCAACCGCTACCGCGCCGACCTGGACCAGGCCGGCCTGGCCGGTGGCCGTGGCGGCTTCACCACGGTTCTTCCCGCTGGTGTGGACAGCCTGTCGCAGGTCAGCCTGCGCCGCATCGTGGACGGCCAGGTGCTGGCCGCCCCGGCGGTTGAGACCGTCGGCGCCTGATCCAGGCACGCTGACGCACGAAAAAGGGGGCGGAACCTGCGGGTTCCGCCCCTTTGCTTTTGTGCCGCCCGCGCCGTGAGCAGACGGCGAAAGCCCGGTTCAGTGCGCCATCAGCACCGCGATCGAGGATGCGGCCAGGGTGCTGCGGGTGACGCCGCCGAACACCACCTGGCGCAGGCGGGAATGGCTGTAGCCGCCCATCACCACCAGGTCGGCCAACGCCGCCATCGCCTCGCGCTGCAGCAATTCGACCGCGCTGCCGCCAACCAGCGGCAGGGTGCGTGCCTCGACCGCCGGGTTGTGCCAGCGCAGCGCGCGCAGCAGCCGAAGCGACGAGGCATCCGGCACCGACGCATCGTCGGCGACGGTGACGATCGTCACCTTCTCGGCCCGCGCGATGAACGGCAGCGCGGCGGCAACGGCGCGCGCGGCCTCCGGCGTATCGTTCCAGGCGATGACCACGCGGCTGCCGAGGCTGGCGGGCGCGGTGGCGGGGGCAATCAGCAGCGGCTTGCCGGTGTCCATCAGGGCCGCTTCCAGCGCCTCGGCCGCACCGTCATCCACGCCGCCGCGGCCCATCACGATCAAGTCCGCGAAGCGGCCCACCTGTGCCACCCAGGCGCTCTGGCTGCCCTGCTGCAGGGTGAACTCGCCGCTGGGCACATTGCCGCTGGGGGCATCCCGCTGGGCGTGTCGCGCAGCGGGATGGCGGCGGCGGACAGCAGCGACTCCACCGACGCGCGGGCGGCTTCGGCCTGGCGCGCGGCATCGGCCTCCATGCGGTCGATCACCGCCTGCACCGCATCGCCGCCGCCGACGCCGCCGGCGGTCATGCCCATCAGCACATCGGTGGTGTCGACCCGGACGTGGAGGAACTCGATATGGGCCGCGAAGGTGCGGGCCGCCAGCAGGGCGGTGGCGAACACCGCGGCATCCTCCGGCCCGCCCGTCGCCGGCACCAGCAGGTTCTTGAACATGGCGTCACTCCTCGTTCTTGCGCGTCGCCCTGCATCCTAGCCGCCCGGGTGGGAGGCGTGCGTGACCTGGATCAATGCGCGCCCGCGTCGGGCGATGCGATCTGCTAGGGTGCTTCGGGGGGCATTCCCGCGCAAGGAGGGTAGCATGAACGCAGGCGACGTGATGACGGCGAACGTGGTGACCGTCGGGCCGACGACACCGATCGCCGAGGTCGTGACCATCCTGCTGCGCCAGGGCATCAGCGCGGTGCCGGTGGTGGACGAGCACGGCGCGGTGCTGGGCGTGGTGAGCGAGGGCGACCTGCTGCGCCGGGCCGAGCTCGGCACCGAGAAGCACCGCTCCGCCTGGCGCGCGTTCTTCACCGGCACGGCGAAGCTGGCCGGCGAGTATGTCCGCAGCCACGGCAAGGTGGCGTCGGACGTGATGACGCGGGACGTGGTGTGCGTGGGCCCCGGCACCAGGCTGGACGCGATCGCCGACCTGATGGAACAGCACCGCATCAAGCGCGTGCCGGTGGTGCAGGACCGCAAGCTGGTCGGCGTCGTCAGCCGCGCCAACCTGCTGCGCGCCTTCGCCGCCCTGCCGCCAGCGGACGGGCCCGCGCCGGCCGGCGACGCGGAGCTGCGCACCACCCTGATGAAGGAGCTGGCGGCCCAGCCCTGGAGCCGGCGCGCGGACAATTCCGTGGTGGTGACCAACGGCATCGTGCACCTGTGGGGCCTGGTGACCTCGCCGGAGGAAAGCCGGGCGCTGGAAATCGCGGCGCAGTCGGTGGCCGGCGTGCGCGAGGTGCAGAACCACATGGTGGTGCTGACCGACAGCGCCTATCCGGTCTATCCCGGCAGCTTCGCGGGTTGAACCGCCGTCGCGGCAGGGGATAACCTGCCGCGATGCTGCCAGCCCTGACCACGCCCCGCCTTATGCTGCGGCCTGCCACCGAGGCAGAACTCGATGCGCTGTGGCGGCTGCTGATCCTGCCCGACGTGAAGCGCTATCTGTGCGACGACAAGCTGCTGCCGCGCGAGGTGGTGGCGGACATCCTGGCCGAGCATCTCGCGGCCGCGGACAAGGGCATGGGCATGTGGATCGCCACGCATGACGGCGGCTTCGCGGGGATCGCGGCGCTGAAGCCGGTGGCCGACGTGCTGGTGGCGCTGATCCCGGCGCTGGGCGGCGAGGTGGAGCCGACCATCGCGCTCCACCCGGCGCTGTGGGGCCGCGGGCTGGCGGGCGAGGCGTTAAACGCGGTCCTGGCGCATGGCTTCGGCACGCTCGGGCTGGCGCGCATCGCCGGGGTGTGCGACGCGCCGAACATCGCCTCGGCACGGATGCTGGCACGGGCGGGGTTTCGGGAGATCGGGGAGTTTCCTGGGGTGCATTACCGGGTGAGGACTTGGAGCAAGGAAGCAGTTCTTTTTTGAAAAAAAGAACCAAAAAACTTTTTGTCCATGGCATCGGGGGTGGCGATCGGGCTGCCGAGGCGCAAGTGAGCAAAAGTCTTTTTGCTTCTTTTTTCTTCAGAAAAAGAAGACTCTTGCCTTCCCTTCCCACTGCATGACAATCGCAGACCCCGACCAGGAGTCCGCGATGGCGCCGCGCATGGATACCGTGCAGACCGACACCGAGTTGCCGCCCCGCACCAGCGTGGTGGTGATCGGCGGCGGCATTGCCGGCATTTCGACCGCGCTGTTCCTGGCGCAGAAGGGCATTCCGGTTGTGGTCTGCGAGAAGGGCCGCGTCGGCGCCGAGCAGTCCGGGCGCAACTGGGGCTGGACGCGGGTGATGGGGCGCGACGCGCGGGAGATTCCGCTGGGCATGGAGAGCATGCGCATCTGGCAGCGGATGGACCGGATGATTGAGGCGCCGACCGGCTTCACCCAGTGCGGCATCGCCTATCTGTGCGAGAGCGACAACGCCGTCGCGGCGCACGAGGCGTGGCTGGAGAAGGCACGGCCGTATCAGGTGGAGTCGCGGATGATCGACGCGGATGCGGTGCACGCGCTGTATCCGGGGCTCGCGGTGCCGACCAAGGGGGCGCTGTATACGCCGGGCGACGGGCGGGCGGAGCCGCAGAAGGCGGCCCCGGCAATCGCGGCGGCGGTGCGCCGGCTGGGCGGCGTGGTGCTGGAGCAGTGCGCGGTGCGCGGGGTGGAGACGAAGGGCGGGCGGGTGTCGGGCGTGGTGACGGAGAAGGGGCCGATCGCCTGCGACAGCGTGGTGCTGGCCGGCGGCGCCTGGAGCCGGCTGTTCGCGGGCAACCTCGATATCGACCTGCCGCAGCTGAAGGTGCTGGGCAGCGTGTTCCGCACCGAGCCGGTGGCGGGCGGGCCGGAAACCAGCGTGGGGGGGTTGCCGTTCTCGATCCGCCGGCGGGCGGATGGCGGCTACAACATCGCGCGGCGCAACAACTCCCTGTCGGAGATCACGCCAGACAGCTTCCGCCTGTTCTCCCAGTTCCTGCCGAGCTACCGCAAAAGCTGGCGCGAGGTGAAGCTGCGGCTGCGCATGGGTGGGCGGTTCATGGAGGAGTGGCGCACCAGGCGGCGCTGGAAACTCGATGAGACGACGGCGTTCGAGCAGGTGCGCATCCTGGACCCGGAGCCGGACAATCGCGGGCTTGAGCGTGTGGAGGGGGAGCTGGCGGCGCTGTTCCCGGCGTTCAAGGGGATGAAGGTCGCCGAGACCTGGGCCGGGCTGATGGATGTGACGCCGGATGCGGTGCCGGTGATCGGGCCGGTGGACAGCCTGCCGGGCTTCTTCATCGCCACCGGGTTCAGCGGCCACGGCTTCGGCATCGGGCCAGGGGCGGGGCGTTTGATGGCGGAGCTCGTGGCGGGCGATACGCCGGTGGTGGACCCCGCGCCGTTCCGGTTCGGGCGCTTCGCGGATGGGTCGTTCAGACAGTACGTGTAGCGGTCAGGCCGCCACCCGGTCCGCCGGGGCGGCGCCGCGGGTGCCCATTGGCCTGTCCGGCCCGACGGTGGTGTCGCGCGCCGTCTGAAGTTCCAGCTCGGCGTTCAACTGGCCGCCGACCAGCACCACGGTGGCCGAGAGCCAGATCCAGGTCATGAAGCCGATCGCCGCCCCCAGGGCGCCATAGGTCTCGTCGTAGTTGCCGAAATTGGCGACATACCAGCTGAACAGCAGCGACATCGCCACCCAGGCGACGGCCGCGATGCCGCTGCCCCAGCTGACCCAGCGCCAGCGCGCTTCATCGCGCGACGGCAGATAGCGGTAGATCAGTGCCAGCAGCAGCGCCACGGCAGCCAGCAGCAGCGGCCAGCGCAGCCAGCGCAGCAGGAACTCCACCACCCCGCCCAGGCCGATGAGGTTGAGCACCACCGGCACCGCCACCACGCCCACCAGCGCCAGCACGGCGAACAGGATCATGCCCAGGGTGAAGCCCAAGGTAATCGCGGTGAGGCGCAGGAAGCCGCGCTTCTCGGTCTCCTCGTTCACCACGTTCAGCGCATCCGCCAGCGCCTTCATCGCCTGGTTGGAGGTCCACAGCGAGGTGGCCACGCCCGCGAACAGGCCGAAGCCCAGCCCGGTGCTGCCGTGCGAGGAGAGGGCGCGCAACTGCGTGGTGATCATGTCCATGCCGCCCGCCGGCATCATGCCGCCAAGCATCGAAAGCTGGTCGGCGATGGTGGCGGGGTCGGCGACCAGGCCATAGAGCGAGACCAGGGCGGCCAGGCCGGGGAACAGGGACAACAGGGTGTAGAAGGTGATCCCGGCGGCCTCGGTCAGCAGCCGGTTCTCCGACACCTGGGCGGCGACGCGCTTCAGCACATCCCACCAGCCGCGGGCGGGGATCTCGGACGGGCTGTCGGCGGTGCGGCCCTTGCCGTCGGACGGCACGGCGGCGATGCGCGGTGCGGCTTGCGCGCGCGCCCGCGCCGCCACGGCCAGCGGCGTGCGCCCGGCGGCAGCGAGTGCCAGGCCGGCGACTGCGAGGGCGGTGACGAGGGCGGGGTGGTCGGGTTTGGTCTGCATGCGCGGCACTCCTGGCCGAGGGCCAAAGTGCCGCGCGGTGCGGTGGGTTCCCTACATCGTCGGTTCCCTACCCCGCCGGCAGCAGCCCCAGGCGCTTCCATAGGCCCATGCGCTCCGTGAGCAGGCGGTTGACGGTGCCGGTCATCTCGGTGCGCGCGGCTGCGGCCTCAGTGACCGGCTTGCCGTCCTTGACCACGCTGCGGCCGGTGGCGGCCAGCCGGGCGAGGATGTGCTCCACGATCCCGCCGGGGTCGGTGCGCCCGGCGATCAGCTCCGGCAGGATCATCGTCTCGGCGAAGTCCACAGCCACGCCCGAGCCGGTGACGGGCGAGGCCAGCACCGACAGCGAGCCGCCAAGCCCGTTCAGCGCGCCGATCGCCGCGTTCAGCGCGCGGGTGGTGGTGATTGCCGCAGGGTCCGGCGTGGCGCGCACCACCGGGTGGGCGATGCCGCCGGTCATCATGAAGGCGGCGGCCTGCAGCGTTTCGGACAGCGGCTGCTGCACCAGGGCCGGGGTTTGGCGCAGTTCGCGCAGGCTCATCGGCCCCTCGGCGAGGCGGGCCATGATCGGGGTGTAGATGTCCATGCGCAGGCCGAGCTGGCCGATGCCGGTCGGGATCTGGATGTTCTGCTCGTTCTCCCGGCCGGTGCCGACGAAGTGGATCTCGTCCAGCATCTCGCGCTGCTCGCCCGACAGCGGCTGTTCGGTGCCGCGGCGGTAGAGGTCGCGGCGGAAGGAGCGGTTGGCGCCGAAATCGCGGATCGACTCGCGCAGGCGGATGTCGGTCACGCCCTGGAGCAGCTTGAGCGTGTTGGGCGGCACGGCGACGGCGTCGATGTTCTCGATCAGCGAGGCACTGCCGATGAACCCCACCTTGGCCTCATCCAGCGCGTCCGCCACCTGGGTGAAGCTGGTCGGGTCCCAGTTGGCGTTGAGGTATTCGTGGGCGAGGTATTTCGCGTCCATGCCCGTGGTGCCGTCCATTCGCGCGGCGACGGAGGGGTTGGCGGCGAAGAACGTGGCCTCCGACTTGATCAGCTCGCGCACATAGCCGATGGCCGCCTGGGTCACCTCGGCGGAGTTGTCGGGATGGACGCGGGCGTATTCGCGCATCAGCTTCTGCACCGGCAGCAGCGAGGCCCAGCCGGCCAGGGCGTTGTAGCTGAGGTAGAACAGCCCGCCGGGGGCGAGGAAGCGGCGGATCGCCTCGGCCATCTTTTGCCGCGTGGCCGGCGACACCCAGCTCCAGATGCCGTGGGCGACGATGTGGTCGAACTGCGGGAAGCGGCCCTCCGGCGCCTGTGCCAGGTCCTCGAAGGACATCTCGTGGAAATGCGCGTTCGCCAGGCCGGCGCGGGCAGCGAGTCGGCGGGCGTAGTCGACATGGGCGGGGTTGAAGTCGAAGCCGTGGAATTCCGCGTGCGGGTTGGCTGCGGCGAACACCAGTACCGACAGGCCGTGGCCGCAGCCGAGCTCGGCCCAGCGGTAGGGGCTGGCGGGGTCTGGCGGGCGGTGGCCCAGCAGCATGGAGGCGGTGGCCAGCCAGCCGGGCGATATCTCTCGGTAGAAACCGGTGGTGTAGGGCACGTCGAACACGTATCCGTCGTTCCAGGCGGCCATGAGCCGGTCCCTCCGCAATGGCTGGCGCCGCGGGCAACCCGCCCGCGATGGTCTAATCACGCGGGCAGGTGCCCGCGATGGTCTGGTCACGCGGGCAGCTGCCCGCGATGGTATGGGGCGGACCCTAAGCCACACCCTCGCGCGGCGCCAGACGGCATTGCGCGAGCGCCGCTACGACACACGCCACCAGCCCGGGCCAGCCGCGCGGGGCGCGCCATGCGGTCGGTCGCGCGGGGCGGCCGGCATCGAGGTATTCCTGCGCCACGGCGAGAATTTCCGCGCCAGGAAAGGCGCCGTAGGGGGGCGGGTGGGGATCGCCGCACCCTAGCCGACCCGCGCGCGCACCTACTACAGTGCGGCATCGCCGCGCCCGAGGAACCCAAGATGAAGATCTTCTTCGCCAACCTGGCCACCGAGACCAACACTTTCTCGCCCATCCCCACCGGGCATGCGGGATTCCACGCCGTCGGCTACCACCGGCGCGACGGCAGCACCTTTCCGGCCGGGCATGGCAACATCGCGCAGATCGAGTGGCGGCTTCTGTGCGAGCGCGACGGGCATGAGGTCGTCGAGAGCATCTGCGCCTTCGCCCAGCCGGCCGGCACCACGCTGCGAAATGTTTATGAAGCGCTGCGCGGCGACCTGCTGGCCGACCTGAAAGCAGCGATGATTGGGCCGGGGGGGCCGGTCGACATCGTGCTGATGAAGATGCACGGCGCGATGGTCGCCCATGGCTACGACGATTGCGAGGGCGACACCTGTGCCGAGATCCGCAAGGTGGTCGGGCCCGATGCGGTGATCGGGCTCGAGCTCGACCTGCACTGCCACCTGACCGAGACGATGCGCGCGGCGTGCGACGCCATCATCACCTACAAGGAATACCCGCACGTCGATGTCGGCGACCGGGCCACGGAGCTGTACGACCTGTGCGTGGCGGCGAAGCAGGGGCGGGTGAAGCCGGCCATGGCCTATTACGATTGCCGCATGGTCAGCATGTGGCGCACGCCGGTGGAGCCGATGAAGAGCTTCGTGGCGAAGATGAAGGCGCTGGAAGGCCGCGACGGCGTGCTGAGCGTGTCGTTCGGCCACGGCTTCCCCTGGGGTGACGTGGCGGAGGTGGGCGCCAAGTTGGTGGTGATCACCGATGGCGACATGGCCAAGGCGGAGGGTCTGGCGAAGGACCTCGGCGAGGAGATCTTCAGGATCCGCAACGAGACCAACCCGACGCACGACACCATCGACGCGGCGATCGATCGCGCCCTGGCCGCACCGGCGGGCGGGAAACCAGTCGTGTTCGCCGATGTTGCCGACAATGCCGGCGGCGGCGCGCCGAGCGACAACACAGAGATCCTGGCCCGCCTGGTGGCGCGCGGCGTGGGCGGGGCGGCGATCGGCTGTTTCTGGGACCCGGTCGCGGTGTCGTTCTGCCGCGAGGCCGGGCTGGGCGCGCGCTTCGACCTGCGCATCGGCGGCAAGTGCGGCGTGGCCTCGGGCGATCCGGTCGACCTGCGCGTGACGGTGATGGGGTTGTCGGAGGACCACACCCAGGGCGGGCTGTCGGGCGGGCGGGCGCATCTCGGCGGGGCGGCGTGGGTGCGCGCGACGGTGAGCGGTGGCGACATCGACATCATCCTGAACAGCAATCGCAGCCAGGTGTTCCACCAGGATGCCTTCACCGGGCTGGGCTGCACGCTGGCAGACAAGCGGTTGGTGGTGGTGAAAAGCACGCAGCATTTCTATGCCGGCTTCGCGCCGCTGGCCGCCGAGGTGCGCTATGTCGCGACCCGGGACGGGGCGATCGGGCCGGATTTCGCCAATATCGCCTTCACCAAGAGCACCCTGCCGTTCTGGCCACGGGTGGAGGACCCCTTCGCCACCAATAGTTGAGAGCGGGCGTTCACGCACACTCACGCATTACTCCCGCGCGGTGACGCGCTTCTCACCACTGTCACACACGTTCGCGTTGCACCATGCCTGTCGAGTCGCAGGCATGGGAGAACGGGATGAGCGGGAGGACGGCAGACGCGGAGTGGCTGAGCCCCGCACGCAGGGCAGCGGCGGCGGCGTTCGCCGAGGCGTCGCACCCGCTGTTGCTGGTGGCCGAGGAAAGGCCGGTGCTGACGCCGATGGTGCAGGATTTGTGCGCCTTCCTGCGCGTCCGCGCCGAGACGGTGGCGCCCGGCGACCTCGCGCAAGCCCTGCGCCGCCGCCACGCCGTCGGCGTGATCTGCCACGCCCCGCGCACCGGGCCGGCGGTGACCACGGTGCTGCGCACGGTGGTCGCCAACGACGCCGGGATGCCGGTGATGGTGGTGACCGAGCACGACACGACGCGGGAGGCCCGGCTGGTGGTGGCGGCGGAAATCATCCGGCTCGACCGGCTGGTGTGGCTGGAACGCCTGCCGGACCTGCGCCGGCTGGTGGATTTCCTGTTCCTGGCGGAACGGCGGACGGCCAAGGGGGTGCTAGTACCGGTTTAGGCATTGTAGAAAGAGGGACGATTAAGACAAAACAAGGCCAGGGCTTTGCCGACGCGGCGCGAAGCCGCGCCACGGATGACCCACCAAGGGCCGGCGGCCCTTGGAACCCCAATCCATTGAAAAAATTGGAGGTCCAGGGGCTCGGCCCCTGGCGGGTCTGGGCAGAGCCCAGTCTTTCATGCCTAGAGGGCCCCCGCGAACGGGCACTCCGCCCGCCGGCGGCGGCGGGCGGCGATGGCGTATTGGCCGGGGGTGCGATCGCCGCGCAGGGCGGGGCCGGCGACGGCGGTTTCGTAGTCGTCCCAGTCCGCGGCGGAAAAATCCTCCGGTTGGTCCACGGTTGCCATGGCGTTCATCGTTGCATCGGCGTAGGCGGCGCGCGGCAGGGGTTGGGCCTGGAGGAAGGGTTGGTCGGCGCGCAGGCGGACGGGCGCGTCGGTGCGGGTCAGGCGGATATTGGTGAAGACCGGGCCGAACCAGCGGTCCGCTTCCACGATGCCTTCGTAGGCGACGTAGCCCGGTGCCGGCGGCAGGTTGGCGGGCGCGCGCAGCAGCAGGCTCCAGCCGGGGGCGGTGCGGGCGAACAGGCCGGTCCAGACCTGCACCACGCCGGGTTCGGCCAGGGCGGTCAGCAGCGGGGGCGCAGTGCCGCGCAGTGGCTCGGGCACCGCGGCGTCGAAGCGCGGGCGCAGGCCGGGGTATTGCGCTGCTTCCAGCGGCAGCCAGGCGTCGTGGCCGGGCCAGGTCCAGTGCACCTGCGCGCCGTCCCAGAACAGCGACAGGTCCAGCGGCGCGAACAGCCACCAACCGAAGCTGCTGGCCTGGGTCACCGCGTCGCAGTATTGCGCGGCGCGGGCCGGCAGGGTGCCGCCGGCGGCGCGGTCAGCGCGCTGCGGCAGGCGCACCTGGTCGATCACACGGTAGAAGCGCGCCACTGGCGCCGAGGCCTGGTCCATCGTTTCCTCCCTTGGGATCGGGCGGCCAGTTTCCCGGCCGCCCTTTCGACCTCAGCGCTTGGGCGGGCCGCCGACAGCCGCGCCGACGCGGACCAGGCCGGAATCGGCCACCGATTCTGGGGCCGCGACCGGCGGCAGGGTGCGGATGGCGGGGGCGCTGGCTTGGGTGATGTCATGGCGCATGGGTGGTCTCCTGTCGGTGGGTTGCCCTGCCCTGCCGGCCGCGCACGCAAAACGCCGGCCCCCCGCGAGGGAGGTCCGGCGCTGACGGGTGCGACGGGACAGGGATGCCGGCGGGCGCATTTCGCTCGTCGACAGGCACAGGATGCCCTGACACGGTTCCTATCGTCAAGCTCTTTTTTCCTAGATTGAAAGGAATTCATACCAGGCGCCTCCTGCTGAATTCCCTGCACATCATTAACGACATTGCGAACGCCCCCGCGCCTGCGATAGCGTGACGCCTGCGTGACGTCTGCTTCGTTCCGCAACGAGGAAACCGCCATTCTCACCCTGTCGCTCGCCCTGCCGGCCACCGCGCACGCGGCTGCTTTGGCGCCGTTGTTGCGTGTCGGTCTTTCCGGTTCGCTCGCGGCCAGCGGGCCGGAAGGACAGTGCCTGCTGCCGCGCGGGCGCAAGGCACGGGCGCTTCTGGCGCTGCTGGCGCTGTCCAGCCCCGCCCCGATGCGGCGCGAACGCATCACCGAACTGCTCTGGAGCGACCGCGCCGCCGAGCAGGGCCGCGCCTCGCTGCGCCAATGCCTGCATGAGTTGAACGCCGCCCTGGGCCCGGCGGCGGCGCTGGTCGCGGCGGAACGGCACGACATTGCCCTGCGCGGCGCCGGTCTGGTGGTGCAGGAAGATCCGCAAGGGCATCCGGCACGGCTGCTGGAAGACCTTTCGGGCATCGATTCCGCGCTGGACCGCCATCTGTCGATGCGCCGGCAGGAGCAGCTGGCCGGGGCCGTGCAGCGCGCCGAGGTGGTGCTGGCCGCCCGCATCCAGCCGCAGGAACGTCTGGCGGCGGCGCATGCGCTGCTGTCGCTGGATCCGGCGAACGAAGCGGCCTGGCGGGCGGCAATGCGCGCGCACGGCGAGGGCGGCGCGCGCGGCGAGGCGCTGGCGGTGTATGACCGCTGCATTGCCACCCTGGCCGGCGTGTTGGGCATCGCGCCCTCCGCCGAGACCCAGGCGGTGGCCGCCGCGCTGCGCGCCGACCCGCCGCACCCCGACACGCTGCACGCCGACACGATGCACCCCGGTGCGCCCGCCAACGCAGGCACTCCGGAACGCAGCCGGGCCGGCGGGCGCGACGGGGTGCGCGTGGGCGTGCTGCCGCTACGCACCCTGTCGGCGCGCGACGGGGACCTCGCCGGGCTGTCGCTGGGCCTGGCCGACGAGATCACCACCGCGCTGGCGCGCTTCCGCTGGCTGTTCCTGATCGCCACCCCCAGCGTGGCCGCCGTCGCCGGGGCCACGTGCCACGACAACGGGCCGCGATGGCGCGACCTGGCGCTGGATTTCCTGTTGGATGGCACGATCCACCGCGCGCCGGGGGCGGCACGGGTGCGCGTGGCGCTGCGCCTGCTGGACCTGCGTGGCGGCGGGAATGATGGCCAGGGGGGTGGGCGAGCGGGCGCGCTGCCGGCCGGCGAGGTGGTGTGGTCCGGCCGATTCGAGCGCGATGCCGACGACCTGCTGACGCTGCAGGACGAGATCGCGGCGGAGGCGGCGGCACAGATCGACCCGCAGCTGATCCAGCACGAAAGCCGTCGCGCGGGGCGGCACCCGGCCAGTTCAGCCACCGCCTACGACCTGGTGCTGCGCGCCATCCCGGCGCTGTATCAGCTGGAGGAGGCTGGGTTCGTGGCCGCCGGGCGGGCGCTGGAGCGGGCGGTCGCACTCGACCCCGCCTATGCGGCCGCGCATGCCTGGCTGGCCTATTGGCATCTGTTCCTGGTTGGCCAGGGCTGGACCGCCGCGGCCGACCCGCCGCTGGCGCGCGATGCGGCGATGGCGCGCGCGGGGGCGCTGGCGGAACGGGCGGTGCGGCTCGATCCGTCCGACGCGCGGGCGCTGACCATCGCGGGGCACGTGCGCGCCTTCCTGCACCGCGACGGGGCGGGAGCGATGGAGTTGCACGACCGGGCGCTGGCGCTGAACCCCAACCTGCCGCTGGCCTGGGCGTTCAGCGGGCTGGCCGAATGCTATCAGGGCCGGCACGAGGCGGCGATCGGGCGCATCGGGCAGGCGCGGCGGCTGTCGCCGTTCGATCCCAATGCGTTCTTCTACGACACCTCGATGATGGTCCCGCATTTGCTGCTCGGCCGCAACGCGCAGGTGGTGGAGATGGGGCGGCGGGCGGTGGCGCTGAACCCCACGCTGTCCTCCACCTTCAAGCTGTTGCTGTCCGCACTGGGCCATCTTGGCGCGCGGGGGGAGGCGGCGGAGGTGCGCGACCGGCTGTATCGGCTGGAGCCCGGCTACTCGCTGACGCAGGCCGCGGCGCGCAGCACGTTCCATCGGGCGGAGGACAATGCGGTGTTCCTGCAAGGGCTGCGGCTGGCGGGATTGCCAGATTAGAACTGGTCCGTCTCGCGCTGCCGGCGCAGCAGGCCGAGCACCACCAGGGCGCTGCCGAGCAGCAGCAGCGTGGCCGGTTCGGCGATCGCCGGCGGGATGGCGGGGCGGGGGTCGGGGGTGATGACCAGCAGCGTTTCGTCGTTGTCGCGGCGTTCGTTGTCGGGCTTGTCGTTATCGGGCGGGTCATGCGGAGTGCTGCCCGACGGCAGGCGGATTGCGGCGTTCCCGGCTGGCCAGAAGCCGAGGAAGGGGTTCAGGCCCGGCCCGCCGGGGACCGAAGCAGGGTGTCGCCCCACAACCCGCTGAACTCCGTCGGACGGCCGCCCTCGTCGCCGGGGGGGACGGAGAAGGGGGTCCAGCCGCCCAGCACGCCCCAGCCGCCGGCAGCGCGCCAGAAGCTGGTGGCATCGGGCAGGCAATGCGGCCAGTTGGGCGCGTAGCCCGTCTCGGTGAAGCCGTCGGCGCCGCCCTCGGCCGGCAGGCGCAGGTCGTCGGGCCACATCTCGGACCCGATGCAGGCCACCTCGTGCGGTTCATACAGTTCGACGGTGTTGAACCCGTCCGCCCCGCCCTCTCCAAGCCCCCCCTCCCACGATGCGCCGCGGCGGGTGGGGATGCTGCATGCCGCCGCGAACATCGGCACGGCCAGCACCAGCAGGCGGGCGAGACGACGCGCGGTGCAGGGGGCAATGCGGAGGGCTGGGTGGGGCATGAGGGAAGGAAGTGTCCCTCATTGCGGTTAATCGTCTCATAATTTATACAGAACCGACGCGCACATTACAACCGAATTCGTCGCTTCGGCGAAGTCACTCCCGCAGGGGTTGCATCCATCGCCCCGGGCGCCCGGGGCGCCCGGGGCGATGGATGGTGGCCGGGATCAGGCGCTGGCGCTGTCCAGCATCGCCATCGCCTCGGCGTCCAGCGACAGGTGGGCGGCGCGGACCAGTTCGGCGAGCTGGTCCGGGTTGGTGGCGCTGGCGAGCACCGCGGTGACGCCGGGCCGGGCGTTCAGCCAGGCCAGCGCGACCTGGCCCGGCGTGGCGCCGGTGCGGGCGGCCACCGCATCGAGGGCGGCGAGCACGGCGTGGCCCTGCGGCGTGAGGTATTTGCCGACGTAGCGCGCGCCGCGCGGGCTTTTGCCCAGGTCGGCCTCGGAGCGGTACTTGCCGGTCAGGAACCAGGCGGCCAGCGCGAAATACGGCGCGATGGCGATGCCGTGCCTGATGCAGGACGCCACCAGTTCGGCCTCGATGCCGCGCTCCATCAGGTTGTAGTGCGGCTGCATCACCTCGTAGCGCGGCAGGCCGAGCGCCGCGCTGGTGGCCATCGCCGAGTCCAGCCGCGCGGCGGAGAAGTTGGAGGCGCCGAGCACGCGCACCTTGCCGGCGGCGACCAACGTGGCGAAGGCCTGCGCGGTTTCCTCCTGCGGCACCGTCTCGTCGTCCTTGTGGGCGTAGTAGAGGTCGATGGTCTCGACGCCCAGGCGCCCCAGGCTGTCGGTGGCGGCGCGGGCGATCCAGGCGGCGGAGAGGCCCTTGCCCTTGCCGGGGATTTCCATGCCGACCTTGGTCATCAGCGTCACGCGCGCGCGCATGCCGGGGCGGGACTTCAGCCATTCGCCGATCACCGTCTCGGACTCGCCACCGGCATGGCCGGGGGCCCAGGCGGAATAGACGTCGGCGGTGTCGATGCTGGTCAGCCCGGCATCGACCAGCGCGTCGAGCAGGCGGAAGGACATGGCGCGGTCGGCGGTCCAGCCGAACACGTTGCCGCCGAAGATGATCGACGGAACCTCGATGGCCGATTGGCCCAGGCGCCTGGTCTGCATGGCTCACTCCCTCCGTGTGCTTGCGCCAAGGGATAGCCGACGAGGGTTGTCAGGACCAGCGCGCGGCAAGCGCGTTCAAGACCAGCGCGCGGCAAGCGCGTTTAGGTCCAGCGCGCGGCAAGCGCGTTTAGGACCAGCGCGCATCGAGTGCGGAAAACTCATCGAGGCACCGTGCCACGATCGCCGGCGACAGGTAGTGGTCCACCCGTTCGCGCACATGGGCAATCAACGCGTCGTCGGACGCCTCGGCCGACCAGTCTTCGCCATCCGCGTCGCCGCGGCGTGGGGCAGCGGACAGCACGCGCCACTTGGCGCACCAGGTGACGGACCATAGCCACATCGCGCGGCGCAGCGGGCCGTGCCAGCCGCCCGCGTCCGGCACGCCGGGCACTGCCTGCCACGCGGCATGGAAGCCGGCGATCTCGTCCACCGTCAGCACGGCGTGGCTGTCCACGTCCCAGGTGGTGGAGGTGTAGTTGGTGGCGTGCGCGAGATCGAGCGATGGCGCGCCGTAGCGGCCCTTCTCCAAATCCACCAGCACCGCGACCCCGTCGGCACGCAGCAGGTAGTTGCCGGGATGGGCGTCGAAGCAGATCAGGCTGGTGGCCGGGCGCGCAGGGGCGGCGCACAGCGCCATCAGCCCGGCCAGCTCGCGTTCCACCAGCGCGCGGGCGGTGCGGTCCAGCCGCGCCTCGGCGAGATAGGCCGCCTGTGCCGCCACCTCGTCGCGCATCGCCGCCAGCGGGTCGGCGGGTGCCAGCAGCGGCGCTGTCGTGAGCGGGCGCGGCAGGGCGTGCAGGGCGCCGAGCGCCTGGGCGATCGCCGGCAGGTCGGCTGGCAGGCGGGCGGGGCGGCCGATGATTTCCTCCACCAGCAACGCGCCCTGCGGCAGGACCTCGCCCGGAGGCAGAACCGCCAGCAGGCGCGGCACGTGGCCCGAGGGCGCTGCGCGGCGGAAGCAGGCTTCCTGGTAGGCGAGGTTCTCCGCGGCGGGCAGGTCCATCTGGCTCTGCTTCGGCACGCGGGCGAGCCAGTCTGTGCCTACCAGGCGGATATGGTCGTGCGCCAGGCCCTTGTCGCGCAGCGGGGCGAGCGGGGCATCGGCCAGGGCGCGGGTGGCGGGGGACTGCGCAAGAGCCGCGCGCAGACCGGCGCCGACCGCTGCCAGCCGCCCGGCAGCCACATCCTCGTCCAGCCGTCCCGTCATCCGTGCCTCCGCCGCGCGTCGCCGTCCGGGGTAGGACTCGACGCGGGCGCATCCGTGACACGGCGCAGTGCGCCCCGGCAACGCACTGCATCGAAAATTCCGCCCGCGAACGGTTTGACCCGGCCGGGGCGGCGGCGCCATGATGCGGCGCAACATCGGATGGTGGCAGGCGGGCAGATGCGGGTTCTGGTGATCGAGAACTATCCGGGCGCACCAGCGGGCGTGTTCGGCGCCTGGCTGGAACAGGCGCGTGGCGCGGCGCTGCACATCGTCTCGCCGGATACGCTGCCGGAGGTCCATGGCGACGAGGACCTGATCGTCACCCTAGGCTCGCCCGCCGGCGCGTGGGAGGACGTGCCATGGGTCCACCGCCAGCGCCGCTTCCTGCAGGGCGCGATTGCCGCCAACCGGCCCGTGGTCGGCATCTGCTTCGGTGCGCAACTGATCGCAACCGCCATCGGCGGGCGGGCGGCCCCGATGGGCGATCGGGTGTTCGTCGGCTGGCATGCGAACGAGCAGGTCGCCGACCCGGTCTGGCGCGGCCCCTGGGTGCGCTGGCATGCCGACCATCTGGAAGTGCCGGAGGGCACCGCGGTGCTGGCGCGCGACCGCGGCACGGTGCAGGTGTTCCACCACGGCAGCGCGGTCGGCGTGCAATTCCATCCCGAAGCCAGCGACGAAATGGCCAATGACTGGGCCGGCAAGACGCCCGCCATGCTGGCCCGCGCCGGAGCGTCGCCCGAGGCGGTGGCGCGCGAGGGGGCCGCCTGTTTCCCCGCGGGCATTGCCGCCCGCCACGCCCTGTTCACCGAGATGCTGCGCCTCGCCGGCGTTCCCCCGATCAGAAAAGGAGCCACCCCGTGATCCTCACCCGCCGCCGCATCCTGGCAGCCTCCGCCGCCGCCCCGCTGGCCATGCCCTACGTTGCCCGCGCACAGCAGGCCGGCATCACGGTCGCCGCCTATGCCGGCATCTTCCAGGACAACTACGAGCCCGCCGTGGTGGAGCCGTTCCGCCGCGCCAACCCGGGCATCAAGGTGACCTACTTCTCCATGGGCAACTCGGCCCAGGCGCTCGGCCAGCTGCGCGCGCAGAAGGCCAATCCGCAGGTGGATTGCGTGATGATGGACGTGTCGGTGGCCAAGGCGGCCAGCGACGAGGGTCTGTTCGAGCCGGTGGACGCCAGGAGCGTGCCGTCGCTGGCCGACCTTTCGCCGCGCGCCTTCACCCCGGGCGTGCATGCCCCGGCGGTGACCTTCGACAACCTGGTGCTGCTGTATTCGCCGGAGCGGGTGAAGCCGGCGCCGACCAGCTGGCGCGTGTTCTGGGAGCCGAAGTACAAGGACCAGATCGCCATCAACGGCGTGCCCGACATCGTGGGCCTCGGTTTCCTGATGATGGCCAACAAGACCTTCGGCGGCGAGGATTACCGCCAGCTCGACAAGGGCTTCGAGGCGGTCGGCAACATGGCGTCGAATGTGCTCAGCTGGGACCCGAAGCCGGATGCCTACAGCTTCATCACCAACGGCACCGCCAGCCTGGGCGTGGGCTGGAACGCGCGCGGGCAGATCTATTCCGACCAGTCCGGCGGCAAGCTCGCGGCCGTGCTGCCGCAGGAGGGCGCGCTGTTCCAGATCAACGTGCTCGGCCTGGTCAAGGGCAGCAAGCAGCCTGACGCCGCGCGCGCCTTCATGAACCACGCGCTGGGGGCGGAGGCGCAGGCCGCCTTCACCGAGCGCATGTTCTACGCGCCGACCAACACCAAGGCGAAGGTGAGCGAGGCGGCGCTGGCCAAGACCGCGGCAAGCCCGGAGCGCATGGCGATGATGCTGCCAGTCGACTGGCTGGAGGTGGCGAAGTTCCGCGAGGGCGTGACCGAGCAGTGGCGCCGGCGGATCCTGACGCGGCGCTGAGATGACCGCGCGCACATGACCGACGCCCACCTGGTTCTCGACCGCCTCGAAAAGCGTTTCGGGGCGGGGCCGCCGGCCGTCGCCTCGCTGTCGCTGGAGGTGCGGCGCGGTGAGTTGCTCGGCCTGCTCGGCCCGTCCGGCTGCGGCAAGACAACCACGCTGCGGATGATCGCCGGGCTGGCGGACGCCACCGCCGGGCATATCCGGGTGGGCGGCAAGGATGTGACTTCCCTGCCGCCGCACCTGCGCGACATGGGCATCGTGTTCCAGAACTACGCGCTGTTCCCGCACATGAACGTGGCCGGCAACGTTGCCTTCGGGCTGGAAATGCGCCGCCGCCCGAAGGCCGAGATCGCGCAGAAGGTGGAGCGTGTGCTGGCGATGGTGCACCTGGAGGGGCTTGGCCATCGCCGCCCGCGCGAGCTGTCCGGCGGGCAGCAGCAACGGGTGGCGCTGGCCCGCGCGCTGGTCATCGAGCCGTCGATCCTGTTGCTGGACGAGCCGCTGTCCAACCTTGATGCCAAGCTGCGCGAGGAAATGCGCGGCGAAATCCGCGACATCCAGAGGCGGCTGGGCATCACCACCATCTTCGTCACCCACGACCAGGTGGAGGCGCTGGCGATGTGCGACCGCATCGCGGTGATGCGGGCGGGGCTGCTGGAACAGGTGGGCACGCCGTTCGAGATCTACGAAAGCCCCGCCACCCCGTTCGTGGCCGACTTCGTCGGCCGCATCAACCGCATCGACGGCGTGCGCGATGCGAATGGCGACATCGCGGCCGGGTCGCTGCGCCTGCGCGCCGCGCGGCCGGGGGCGGCGGGAAAGATGACGGTGATGATCCGCCCGCACCGCATCCATATCGCTGAGGGCCCGATCGGGCCGGAATGGAACAGTGCCGCCGGCACCATCCGCCGCGCCACTTATGTCGGCGACGTGCTGTCCTGCACGGTGGACTGCGACGGCACCGTGCTGACGGTGGAACGCCACACCCACCCCGGCCAGCCGATCCCGCGCGAGGGGGAGGCGGTGCAGCTCGCCTGGCGCATTTCTGACACGATGGCGTTTGAGGGATGAGGGAAGGAAGGGAGGATTCTTCTTTTTGTGAACAAAAAGAAGCAAAAAAACTTTTTCCCATGGCGCCGGGACAAACCGGACATCGCCGCATGGGCGAGAGAATGAAGTTTTTTTGCTTCTTTTTGTTCACAAAAAGAAGTCTTGCTCCTTCCTGCTGCCCCTGATGCCGATCGCATCCCGCCTCGCGCTCGCGCTGTTGTTGCCAGCCATGCTGGTGAACCTCGCCGTGTTCCTGCTGCCGATGGGCAACCTGGCCCTGCTGTCGTTCCGCGAGGCCAATGCGGGCGGGGCGATGCTGGAGGGGGTGACGCTCGCCACCTGGGCGAAGATGCTGTCCGACATGTTCTATGTCGAGCTGGTGCGCGATTCCGTGCTGATCGCGCTGTCGATCACCGGGCTGACGCTGCTGTGCTCCTACCCGATCGCGCTGTTCATTTATCGCGCGCCGGACCGCTGGAAGAACATCCTGATCGTCGCCTGCGTCTCGCCGCTGCTGGTCTCCGCCGTGGTGCGGACCTATGGCTGGATGGTGATTTTGGGCGACCGCGGCGTCATCGCCGCCTTCCTGCGCGGCATCGGCATGGAGCGGGCGCCGCGCATGGTGTTCAACACCACCGGCGTGGTGGTGGGTCTCGTCGAGATCCTGATGCCCTACATGATCCTGGCGCTTCTCGCCGGCTTCGGGCGGCTGAACACCTCGCTGGAGGAGGCGGCTTCCAGCCTGGGCGCGCGGCCGTTCACGGTGTTCCGCCGCGTGGTGCTGCCGCTGACGCTGCCGGGGATCATGCTCGGCTGCCTGCTGGCCTTCGTGCTGGCGGTGTCGAGCTTCATCACGCCGAAGCTGCTGGGCGGCGGGCGGGTGTTCCTGCTGGCCACCGAAATCTACGACCAGGCGATCGTGACGCTGAACTGGCCGGTGGCGGCGGCCCTTTCGATCGTGGTGCTGGTGATCTTCGGCTTCGCGCTGATGCTCTACGGGCGCCTGGCCCGTGCAGTCGCTTAGGGGGGCGGGCGCATGAGGAGGGGCGCATGATCGGGCGCGCGCTGTTCCACGTGCTGGTCGTGGTGATGCTGGTGTTCTTGCTCGCACCGGTGCTGCTGGTGATCCCGATGAGTTTCTCGGCCGACCGCGTGCTGGCCTGGCCGCCGAGCGGCTTCAGCCTCAAGTGGTACGTGGCGTTGATGGACGAGCGCGGGCTTGCCGAAGCGGCGCGCAACTCGCTCCTCCTGGCGGTGATCGTCACCGCCGCGACGCTGGCGATCTCCCTGCCGGCGGCCCTGGCGCTCGACCGCTCGCGGTTCGCCGGGCGCGACGCAATCCTGGCGGTGCTGACCGCGCCGCTGCTGCTGCCGACCATCGTGCTGGCTCTCGCCCTGCTGATCATCTTCGTCGGCGCCGGGCTGCTGGGCACCTGGCCGGGGCTGATGCTGGCGCACATGCTCGTCACCCTGCCCTACGGCGTGCGCGTGCTGTCGACGGCCTTGTCCACCCTGCCGCCCTCGGTGGAGGAAGCCGCCGCCAGCCTCGGCGCGCCGCCGGCCGCGGTGTTCCGGCGCATCACCCTGCCGCTGATGGTGCCCGGCCTGGTCGCCACCTGCGCCATCGTGTTCCTGGTCAGCTTCGACGAGGTGGTGATCAGCCTGTTCCTGGTCGGCCCGCATCTGGTGACGCTGCCGGTGGCCCTGTTCCGCTACGTCGAATCCCGCACCGACCCCATGGTCGCCGCCGTGTCCACCCTGCTGGTGGTGTTCAGCCTTGCGATCGTGCTGGTGCTGGACCGCGCCGTCGGGCTGCGGCGGGCGGTAGGGAAGTGACTGCCTGCACGAAAGCAAATGAACCGTCGAGACGCCAAGAGCGCCAAGGAAATGCGAAAGTCCTTCTTGGCGCCTCCTTGGCGTTCTTGGCGCCTTGGCGGTTCACCTGATCGCACACCCCAAGGAGCCCCACCCATGTTCGTCGTGAACCCCCTCCCCCCCCAGGTCGACCCGAAGCTGATCGAGCTTCTGGCCCGCGCCGAGCCCGCCACCATCGGCCATTTCCTCGATTTCGGCTTCGTCGACCCGCAGATCCGCGCGCTGTGGCAGGTGCCGCGCATCGCCGGCACCGCCGTCACGGTCCGCTGCGCCGGCAACGACAGCACGATGGTTCATTACGCGCTTGGCCAGTTGCGACCGGGTGACGTGCTGGTGCTGGACCGTTTCGGGGACACCCGCCACGCCGCGGTCGGCGGCGGCGTGGCCTTCGCGGCGCGCGAGGCCGGCTGCGTGGGCATCATCATCGACGGCGTGGCCACCGACATCGGTGAAATCCGCGACTACAAGGTGCCGGTCTGGGCCCGCGGGCTTTCGGCGGTGACGACCAAGCGCCCGTTCAACAACGGCGAATTCTGCGTGCCGGTCAGCATCGGCGGCGTGGCGGTGATGCCGGGCGATGCGATCCTGGCCGACGAGAACGGCATCCTGGTGCTCAAGCCCGACCAGATCGCCGACGCCGCCCCGCGCGCCATCCAGATGCAGGCCGACGAAGGGCCGCGTCTGAAGGAAGTCGCCGCCGGCGCGCGGCTGCCGGAGCTGAACGGGACCAACAAGCGGCTGGCCGAAATCCTGGCAGCTCAGGCGAAAGAGGCGAAGTAAGAAAGCACGTTCTTTTTTGAAAAAAAGAACCAAAAAACTTTCATTCTTTAGCCAGCCAGTTGAACGCGACGCAAATGAATGAAAGTCTTTTTGCTTCTTTTTCTACAGAAAAAGAAGACTCTTGTTGCAGCGGCCCTGACCTCGTTCGGGTGGCAGCAATCTATCGCATTCAGGCCCGCCGGGTCACGCCGGCTCGGCGATCACCGAGACCACCGCGATGCGCCACGCCCCGTCCACACCCCGCGTCAGCACATACACGCCGCGGATCGTCTCGATCGGGCTGCCATCGGCGCGCACCCGCAGCGCGTGCCGGAGGTGCAGATGCGCGCGCTCGGGCGTGGCCTCCAGCACCTCCACCTGCACGTCCACGGTGTCCGCCCAGCCGGTGCGGGCGGCCAGGGCCTGGGGATCGGGCGCGTGGGCCACCAGTTCCGGTCCGGCCGGGCCGATGCGGGCCATCGGCTCGGTCGCCATGCCCGCCAGCGCCACCGCATCCCCACGCCGGAATGCGGCCATGTAGGCGGCATAGAAAGCAGCGGCCTCGCGTCTGAGCGCCTCGGTCATCGCCGGCCCCTGGTGGCGGTCGGCCGATAGCGTAGCATCGTCGCTGCGTGCGTCTCGCCGGGCCGCATCGTGCTCTCCTGCTTGGGGTCGGCGTCCATCATGCATTGTGCGGAAGGCAGGCGGGCGGAAAAATCGCGCCATTGCCCGCGCCATTCAGTGCGCCATTCAGTGCGCCATTCGTCGCCGCGTCCAGGAACTTGTCGTTGCCCGCAACCCATTGATTAGGGCAAAATTTCCTGCAAACTTGACAACGGTCCTATTCCGGTGTATCTGGAGCCCAGCCACCTGCGGGGGTTTTCTATCCCTACCGCCGCGCCTTTTCGGTCGCCGTACGGGCGACCCGGAATGGCGCTGCGGTACGTGGGGGTACGTACACCGGGGCAATCGTCGCGCCATTCGTCGCCCTTTCCCCTGCGGGGGCGACGAAAGGCGCGCCGACCCGAACGCCGTATGCCATGCATCCCCACGCCTTGCATCAGGCGCCTGCCCCCGCTATACGCCTCTCTTCGCGCTGCCGGTCGCATCGGCGGCGTCACATCCCATGAGGCCAGCCATGAAGTCGGGCATCCATCCAAACTACCACACGATCAACGTCATCATGACCGACGGGACGGCGTTCACCACCCGCTCCTGCTCCGGCAAGCCCGGCGACACCATCCGGCTGGACATCGACCCGAAATCCCACCCGGCCTGGACCGGCGTGCAGCGCATCATGGACACCGGCGGCCAGGTGGCGAAATTCAACAAGAAGTTCGCCAGCATCGGCATGCGCAAGGGCTGATCCGCCCACCCGCCGAAACGCCCACCCGCCGAAACGCCGACCAAAAAAAGCGCCGCTTCCTTGAACGGGGAAGCGGCGCTTCCCATTTTTGGGGTGTCGCGATGCCTTCGGGGTCGCGGGGTCTGAACGGGCCGGCCCAAACGGGCGGTCCAACCAGGCAAAGTTGCTGAAAACCTTGCTCCTGCAGGAGGTTGCACCCCCATGAACGCCATCAATCTGTCCCCACTGTTCCGCACCGCCATCGGCTTCGACCGGCTGGCGGGCCTGCTGGCTTCCGCCCAGGTCGCCGACGTATCCTACCCCCCGTACAACATCGAGCGCACCGGCGAGGACGCCTATCGCCTGACCATGGCGGTGGCCGGCTTCGGGCCGGACGACATCGAGCTGACGGTCAAGGACAACGCGCTGTTCGTCGCCGGCCGCGTCGCCGGCAACCGCCAGGGCGAGGTGCTGTACCGCGGCATCGCCGGCCGCCCGTTCGAGCGCCGCTTCGTGCTGGCGGACCACATCGTGGTCGAAGGCGCGGATCTGCAGAACGGCCTGCTGCACGTGGCGCTCAAGCGCGTGGTGCCGGAGCAGCTGAAGCCGCGCCGCATCCCGGTCGGCACCAGCCAGCCCAAGGCGCTGGATAGCGCGCCCGCCAACGACGGCGCCGCGGCCAGCCAGGCCGCGTAGCCGTTCGGACTGCACCAAGGGGGCCGGGGAAATCCGGCCCCTTCCCGCGCTACTGCTTGCGGAAAAATGCGTCGGCCGCCGCCCGCGCCGAGCCCCGCTTGCCGATCTCCCCCTCCGCCCGCGCTATCTCCGCGCGCAGCTCGGCGATATAGTCTTCCAGCTCCGTCACTCCCCACAGGTCCAGCACCGGCTTGGTCAGCCGCGCCGGCTTCGGCCGTGGCAGGTTCTCGTCCTCGTCGCGCATCCTGGTTCTCCTCAACCCTTTCTGATTGCAGGGGCCTTTCTGATTGCAGGGGCCCTTCTGAACTCAGGGGGCAGACCCTCCGTTGCAACTCTTGACCCGTCGAGCCCCCGGGGTCCATATGCGCGGCTTTCCCGCCTTGCCGCACCCACCCTGGCCGCTTCGGCCGGCCGGGGGAAGCGGCCGGGCCCGGAGCCCCAGGCCCGGAGCCAAGGTATGACGCCATGACCCTGCCGCTGATGCCCAAAGCCACCGCGGTGTGGCTGATCGAGAAGACCGCGCTGACCTTCGTGCAGATCGCCGATTTCTGCGGCATGCACCCGCTGGAAATCCAGGCCATCGCCGATGGCGAGGTCGCGGCGGGCATCGTCGGCTACGATCCGGTCGCCAACATCCAGCTCACCGCCGCCGAGATCGCGCGCTGCGAGAAGGATGCCTCCGCCCGCCTGAAGCTGATCCCGTCCACCTCCCCGCTGCCGAAGCGGCTCAAGGGCGCGCGCTACACCCCCGTGGCCAAGCGCAACGACCGGCCGGATGGCATCGCCTTCCTGCTGCGCAACTTCCCGCAGCTGACCGACACCCAGATCGGCAAGTTGATGGGCACCACCAAGGACACCATCGACAAGGTGCGCAGCCGCTCCCACTGGAACTCGGCCAACATCAAGCCGCGCGATCCGGTCATTCTCGGCCTGTGCACCCAGTCCGACCTGCACCAGTCGATCATGGCCGCCAACGACCGCCTGACCCGCGAGGGCCTCGCCGTGCCCACCCCGCCCCCGCCGGAGACCGAGGAGGCGGCCTGATCCGCCCTCAACGCACCCGCCCTCAACGCAACAGCCCATGCCGCGTCGGCCCATGACGCAGAAAGCCCGCCTCACGCCGCCAAAACCGACGCCCGGAGCCCCACGCAGGCTCCGCGGCGCCGGTCTTTGCTCAGGCGGAAGCGGTCAGGAGCGGGGGAGGATGCCGCGCATTCGCTCCAGCTCCTCCTTCAACCGCAGTTTTTCGCGTTTGAGCCGCCCCAGCGTGTCGCTGTCCGGCATGGGGCGCAGGTCTTCCTCGGCGATGGTGCGCTCCAGCCGTTCATGCCGGGTCTTGAGGCTATCGATGCGGGATTCCAGGTTCATGAGACCTCCATCAGGGTGGTGGTTCAGGGCCGGCCGAGGTGCCCCAATGTTCGTAACAGCGGAGGCTGCCATTTCGATCATCGGAAATCCGCGCACTCCGTGCCTGCCCTCCTTGCGGCGGATTGCCGTGCACCCAGGATGCATGGGCATCCGCAAAGAAAACGTATCCTGCATGCCCTCCCCCGCGCTACGTCTTTCGGGTCTCTCGCATCAGGCCGTACCATGCTGAATGCCCCCATGCTGAATACTCCATGCTGAACGATCGCGACTCCCTGCTCCGCCGCCTGCACGAGTTGCGCAGCGAACACCGCGACCTCGACACGGTGATCGCCCGCATGGTCGAGGCCGGGAAAGTGGACCAGTTGCACCTTGCCCGCCTCAAGAAGCGCAAGCTGCTTTTGAAGGACGAGGTCGCCTGGCTGGAATCCCGCCTGATCCCCGATAACATCGCCTGACAACACTTTGAATACGCTAGATATGCCCCAGGTTGGGATCATCATGGGCAGCCAGTCCGACTGGCCCACCATGCGCCACGCCGCCGATGTGCTGGACAAGCTCGATGTTGCGTGGGAGGCGCGGATCACCTCCGCCCACCGCACGCCTGACCGCCTGCGGGACTATGCCATGGGCGCTCGCGCGCGCGGCCTGCGGGTGATCGTCGCCGGCGCCGGCGGGGCGGCCCATCTGCCCGGCATGGCGGCCGCCTGGACCAGCCTGCCGGTGCTCGGCGTGCCGGTCGAATCGCATGCCCTGCGCGGCCAGGATTCGCTGCTGTCGATCGTGCAGATGCCCGCCGGCATCCCGGTCGGCACCCTGGCCATCGGCCGCGCCGGCGCCATCAACGCTGGATTGCTCGCCGCCAGCATCCTCTCCCTGTCCGACCCCGCCCTTGCCGCGCGGCTCGACGCATACCGCGCCGCCCAGTCCGCCGCGGTCGCCGAGGTTCCGTCCGACCCCGCGCCATGACGGCTCTCGCTCCGAACGCCACCATCGGAATCGTCGGCGGCGGCCAGCTTGGCCGCATGTCCGCCCTTGCCGCCGCGCGCCTCGGGTACCGCTGCCACATCCTGTCCGACACGCCCGACAGCCCCGCCGCCCAGGTCGCCGCCGGCGAAACCGTCGGCAGCTACGACGACCCCGCCGTGCTGCGCGAGTTCGCCGCCCGGGTGGACGTTGTTACCTTCGAGTTCGAGAACGTCAGCGCCGCGGGCCTGGACCTGCTGGCCTCGCTGAAGCCCGTCCGCCCCTCGCCTGCCGTCCTGCGCATCAGCCAGGACCGCGCGCTGGAAAAGGCCTTCGTCAACCGAGCCGGCATCGCCACCGCCCCCTGGCGCCTGGTGGACTCCGCCGCCGACCTGCACCAGGCCGCCGCCGCCATCGGCCTGCCTGCCATCCTGAAAACCACCCGCCTCGGCTACGACGGCAAGGGCCAGTGCCGGCTCGACCCCGGCTGCGACCTCGATGCCGCCTTCGCCGCCCTGGCACCCAAGCCACTGATCCTGGAAGGTTTCGTCGACTTCGCCTGCGAGGTCTCGGTCGTCGTCGCCCGCGGCGTCGATGGTGATATCGCCACCTTCGACGTGGTGGAGAACCGCCACCGCCACCACATCCTCGACCTCACCCTCGCCCCCGCCCGCATCCCGCCGGAAACCGCCGCCCGGGCCCGCCAGATCGCGCACGACATCGCCGAAGCGATCGACCTCGTCGGCCTGCTGGCGGTGGAGATGTTCATCGACGCCAAGGGCGCCGTTTTGGTCAACGAGTTGGCCCCCCGCCCGCACAATTCCGGCCACTGGACCATCGACGCCTGCCCGGCCAGCCAGTTCGAGATGCACATCCGCGCCGTCGCCGGGCTTCCGCTGCCGCCCGCCACCCGCCACTCCGACGCGGTGATGAAGAACCTGGTCGGCCCGGCGGAAACCGCCCTGTGGCCCGAAATCCTGGCCACCCCCGGGCTGATCCCCCACTTATATGGCAAGGAAGACGCCCGGCCGGGACGCAAGATGGGGCATGTGACGCGGCTGTTCCCGCGCGGGGCGCTGCCGGGGGAGTTTGGGATCAGGGATGCGCTGGGGGTGCTGGCCGAGTAGCAAGGAAGGCCTTCTTTTTGTGAACAAAAAGAAGCAAAAAAACTTCATTCATTAAGCCTCCCGGCGCCGTGAATGAAAAGTTTTTTGCTTCTTTTTTCCAAAAAAGAAGCGCTTTCTTCACTCCTTGAGTTGCGAATCCCGCAACCGATGCCGCCCGAAATCGCGCACCTCGGCATCATCGGGCGCCATCTCGCGAATCCGGTTCTGGAACTCCGCGCGGGCTTCATGGATGCTCACCAGCACCCGCCCCATCGGCACGCCAAGGTCCACCAGCACCGCCTCCGACAGTTGCAGGCTCGCCTCGATCGTCTCCGGCACCGCGTCGCTGGCGCCGAGCCCGTACAGGTGCGCCGCATGCCGGTCGTCGCGCGCCCGCACGATGATGCGCAAATCCGCCCGCGCCCGCCGCGCCTGCCCCACCAGCGCATCCACCGCCGCCGCATCGGACATCGTCACCACCAGGGCGAGCGCGGTGTCCAGGTGCAGCCGCGCCAGCAGATCGCTGTTGGCGAGGTCGCCCCAGAACACGCGGTTCATGCCGCGCGCGCGCATCGCCGCCACCTCGTCCGGGTCGGAATCGATGGCGACATACGCAATGTTGTGGGCGTCCAGCAGCCCCGCGACCGTCTGCCCCACCCGCCCGAACCCGCCGATCACCACCCGCGGCGCATGGTCCGAGGTGTCGTCCACGAACGTCAGGTCGCGCCGCACCGGGGCGAAGCGTGCGCCGATCCGCTCCCCCAGCGCCCCCAGTGCCGGGATTGTCGCCATCCCCAGCGCCACCACGATCAGCGCCATGCTGCCGATCTCGGGCGCGATCAGCCCGCCGGCCAGGCCCAGCCCGATGACCACGAAGCCGAACTCGCCGCCCGGCCCCAGCAGCAGCCCGGCCGGAACCGCTACCTGCCAGCCCAGCCGGAACCCGAGCACCAGCCCCACCACCACCGCCGCCTTCACCGCCAGCAGCGCCAGCGCCAGCCCCAGCACGGTGAACGGCGCGGCCAGAAGCTGCGCCACGTCCAGCGACATGCCCACCGAGATCAGGAACACCCCGATCAGCAGCCCCTTGAACGGGTCGATCACCGCCTCGATCTGCCGCCGGTATTCCGTCTCAGCCAGCAGCAGCCCGGCCACCAGCGCCCCCAGCGCCGGCGTCAGCCCCGCCGCCGCCGCCACCAGGCTGGTCCCCAGCACCACCAGCAGGCATGCGGCCACGAACAGGTCGGCGCTCGCCGTGCGCGCCACGGAGCGGAACAGCGGCCGCAGCACCAGCCGGCCCGCCACCAGGATGCCAACCACCGCCGCGGCCGCCTTGGCCCCGGTCGCCAGCATCGTGGTCCACCCGTCCTCGTCGCCGCGCGCGCCCATCACGCCGACCACCAGCAGGATCGGCACCGCCGCAAGGTCCTGGAACAGCAGCACGCCCAGCGCCCCGCGCCCCAGCGGCGCGTTCATCTGCCGCCGCTCCTCCAGCACCTGCAGCACCACGGCGGTGGACGACATCGCCAGCGCCAGCCCCAGCACCATCGCCGGTATCCACCCCAGCCCCAGCAGCAACAGCCCGCCGCCCACCGCCACCGTGCTCAGCACCATCTGCAGCGGCCCCAGCATGAACACGAAGCGGCGCATCGCCATCAGCCGCGGCAGCGACATCTCCAGCCCGATCATGAACATCAGCATCACCACGCCGAGTTCCGCGATCGGCGCGATCGCGTCGGTGTCGGTCATGGTGAACCAGCCCACCCACGGCCACGCCTCCGCCAGCCGCCCCGCCCCGTGCGGCCCGACCGCCAGCCCCACCAGGATGAACCCCAGCACCGGCGACAGCTTCAGCCGATGGAACACCGGAATCACCACGGCCGCCGCCCCGAGCACAATCAGGGCCGGCCGGAACAGGGTGGGATCGAGGGGAGCTGCCATGCGACCAGTATCGGATGCATCGGCCTGCCCCACTACAGCCGCGTGCACGATCTGCGCTATCGTGAAGCGAAATTCTGCCAGGACACCCAGGCCATGCGCATCGCCGTGCTCCATTTCTCGCACGAGACCGTCACGTTCCTCGCGAACGACACCACGCTGGCCGACTTCACCTATCCCGGCTCGCCCGCGAAGGGGGAGGACGTGCTGGCCATGCAGCCGCGCGACTACATCGGCGGCTTCGTGCAGGTCGCGCGCGAGTTCGCCGACGTCGAGCTGGTCGGCATCGAGTCGCCCGGCTTCCCCGTCACCGGTACCGGAAGCGGCTGGATCACCGAGGAGGCGTTCGAGACCTTCGTGGGCCGGATGATCGCCCAGCTGAAGGCGGGCGGCCCGTGGGACGGCGCGTACCTGGCCGTCCACGGCGCCATGGGGGCCCGCGGCGTCGCCCGCCCCGAAGCCGAGCTGGCCAAGCGTGTCCGCGCCGCCATCGGCCCCAAGGCCGTCATCGCCGCCACCTTCGACCCGCACGGCAACGAGGACGAGGAGTTCCTCCGCCACGCCGACATGGCCTTCACCGTGAAGTATTTCCCGCACTATGACGGCCATCTCCAGGGCCAGCGCGCCGCCCGGCAACTCGTCCGCGCCATCCGCGGCACCTACCGGCCCGCCACCGCCACGGTGAAGGTGCCGATCATCTCGCCCACTGTCCTGCAATGGACCGGCGCCTCCCCCTGGTCCGACCTGATACAGCGCGCGCTGACCTGGGAGGCGCGGGAGCCAGACGCCTACGTCAACGTGTTCTTCGGCTTCCCCTGGTCCGACGTGCCAGATGTCGGCATGTGCATCCAGGCCATGACCAACGGCAACCCGAAGCTCGCCCAGGCCATCGCCGACGACATGGCCGCCTATGCCTGGCGCAAGCGTCACGACCTGCTGAACAGAACCAAGGTCCACCACATCAAGGAAGGCGTGGCCCTCGCCAAGCAGGCCATGGCGGAAGGCGCCACCCCGATCGTGCTGGGCGACCACTCCGACCGCTCCGGCTACGCCACCTGGCTGCTGGCCGAGATCATGGCCCAGGGGCTGGAGAATACCCTGATCGCAACGGTGGCCGACCATGCCCTGGTTGCGCGCCTGCTTGCGGCCGGCGCCAAGGCGGGCGACGCCTTCGACGCGCTGGTGGGTGGCGAGGCGGACGAGAGCGCCGGCCCCAAGATCCGCGTGCAGGGAACAATCCACTCAGTCAGGGCCGGCCGCAGCCGCACCGGCGGGCAGAGCTGGGTGAACGTGGACATCGGGCGCGGCAACGTCCTCTGCCTCAGCCCCTACCTCGTCCAGGTGATCGAACTCGACCACCTCCGCCAGTTCGGCTTCGACCCCGTCGATTTCCAGATATTCGTGATCAAGAGCCGGGTGCATTTCCGCCGCGGCTTCGACGACAACGGGTTTGCGCGCACCATCCTGCTGGTGGAACCGCCGGAGCCGTTCCTGGGCACCACGCGGCTGGACGGGTTGCCCTACCGCCACGCCGACCTCTCGAAGTTCTACCCTTACGGAAATGTCACCTTCCCCTGAGTGCCGAACAGTAGGGCGGGCTTCGGCCCGCCCCTCATTTCCAACAGGAAAGTTCCCTGACATGAGCAGGCTCGCGATCGTGACGACCCTGCAAGTCGCACAAGGGCGGCTGGCCGAGTATCTTCCACTGCTGCGAGCGCATCGCGAACGATGCCTGAACAACGAGCCGGGAACGCTCCAGATCGATATGCTGCAACCGGTCGACGACCCGGCCGGCATCCTGATCTACGTCGTCTATCGCGATGAGGCGGCGTCGATTGCCCACCGCGACGGCCCCAATCTAGCCCGCCACGGCAAGGAGGCCGCCGGCCTGCTGCTAGGCGCCACCGGCACGCGGTGCCTAGTGCTCGACTGATTCGCGCCTACCCCCCCAACCGCCCCCTGATCCCCGCCACCAGCGCCATCGTCGCCCCGATCGCCGGCACGTCGAGCGCGCTTTCCTGGGACGAGAACTTGCCGATCACCACCTGCCGCGCCCGGTCGATGAACAGGTTCTGCCCGTTCACCCCAAGCCCGAACAGCATCGGCGTCTCCTCCCGCGACACGTACCACTTGTCCCGGTAGTGCATCGCCGCGCCGGGGAAAAGATGGGCGAAATCACCGCCGTCCCACGCCGCCGCGTCGCCGTTGGCGGTGATGTCCGCGATCCAGGCCTCCGGGATGATCTGCCGCCCGTCGCGAGCCCCACCCTGGGCGATCAACAGCCCCAGCCGCGCCAGATCCCGCGCCGTGGCGCAGAACCCGCCGGCACAGCGCGGCGCCCCCAGGCGGTCCACAGTGATGTAGGCCTCGCGCTGCGCCCCCATCGGCGCCCACAACAGGCGGGAGACCAGGTCGGCATACCGCTCCCCGCTCGCCCGCTCCAGCGCCCAGCCCAGCAGGTCGGTGTTCGGCGATACGTAGTGGAACCGCCCGCCATGCGGCCCGTCGCCCTCGGCCAGCGTCGGGAAGAACCCGCGCAGATCGGTCGGGGCCTCGCCGGGTGCGGGCGGGTTCCACCCCTGCGCCTTGCGATACGCGATGATCGCGCCGGACATCGCCTCGTAGTTCTCGTCGAACAGCACCCCGGCCCGCATGTCGAGCAACTGCCCGAGCGTCGCCCCGGCATAGGCGCTGCCCGCCACTTCCGGCACCAGCGACACCACGGGCGCCGCGGGGTCGAAGCGCCCCTGCCCCGCGAGGATTGCCGCCACCACACCCAGCACGCTCTTGCTGACCGACATCAGGATATGCGGCGTATCGACGCCCATGCCGTGCGCATAGTGCTCGAACACGATCCGCCCGCGATGCAGCACCACCATGGCGTCAGTGGCAGTGGAAGCCAGCGCCTCGCCCAGCCCCAATCCCGACAGGTCGGCCCCGCCCACCGGCAGCGCCCACACCGAAGCCGGATCATGCGCGATCGCTGCCGACGGCACGATCTCGCGCACATGCTGGAACGCCCAGCGATGAAACGGCGGCGTCCGCCAGTTCGCCAGCGTCACCTGCCCGGCGGCGGGCGGCGGAAACACATCCATCAACGTCATGCCAGCACGAACCCCGGATACCCCTCCGCCGCCACCTGCGCGCAATGCGCCCGATAGCGCGCCATCCCGCCGGCATATGGCATGAACACCCGCGGCTTGCCCGGTACGTTGGCACCGAGGTACCAGGAATGCACGGCCTTCGGCAGCAGCGTCGCGTTGGCCGCATCGTTCACCTGCCGCCCCCAGTCGTCCGCGGCATCGTCCGTCGTCTCGATCGTCCGCAGCCCCTTCGCCCGCATGTGGGCGATGCAGTCGGCGATCCACTCCGCATGCTGCTCGATCGCCACCGGCATGTTGCACAGCACGCTGGGGCTGCCCGGCCCGGTCATAGTGAACAGATTGGGGAACCCGGCCACCTGCAAGCCCAGATACGTCTTCGGCCCCGCAGCCCACACGTGGGACAGCGCCACCCCGTCCCGCCCGCGAATATCCATCCGCAGCAGCGGTCCTGTCATCGCGTCGAATCCGGTCGCGAAAACAATGACATCCAGGTCGAAGCTGCGTCCGCTTTCAAGCCGCAGGCCGGTGGGCGTGACCGCCGCCACGGGGTCCGCCCGCACATCGACCAGCGAGACATTGTCGCGGTTGAACGCCTCGAAATAGTCGCTGTCGATCGGCGGACGCTTCGCAGCGAACGGATGGTCGATATCCGCCAGCAACTCCGCCGTCGCGGGGTCGGCCACCACCGCCCTGATCTTGCGCTTGATGAAGCCTGCCGCCTCGGCATTCGCCGTCTCGTCCACCAGCACGTCGCCGAACGCCGCACGGAACTGCAGCCCGCCCTTCGCCCAGCCGTCCTCGAACAGCCGCTCGCGCTCGGCGTCGTCCACATCGAACACGCGGCGCGGATTGATCGCGAACGGGTGCCCATTCGGCGTGGCGTGCATCAGCGCGCGGATCTCGTCAGCATGCGTTTTCACATGCTGCCTGAACTCCGGCGTCAACGGCGCATTGCGCGCGGGAATCGAGTAGTTCGCCGTTCGCTGGAACACCGTCAAATGTTTCGCCTGCTCGGCGATCACCGGCACCGCCTGAATGCCCGTCGACCCCGTGCCGATCTGCCCTACCCGCTTGCCGCTGAAATCCACCCCTTCGTGCGGCCACAGCCCGGTGTGGTACCACGCGCCCCCGAACCCCTCCAGCCCCGGAATCTTCGGCACATTGGCCGAGGACAGGCAGCCGACGGCGGTGACGAGATACGTGCACCGAACCGTCTCGCCCCCCTCCATCCGCACGATCCACCTGTTCGCCCCGGCATCGTATTCGGCGCCGATCACCTTGGTTTCGAACGAAATGCTCCGCCGCAGGTCGAACCGGTCTGTCACGTGGTTCAAATAGCGCAGGATCTCCGCCTGCTCCGGATACCGCTCCGTCCACTCCCATTCCAGCAGCAGCTCGCGGCTGAACCCGTAGCAATAGGAGTGGCTCTCCGAATCGCACCGCGCGCCGGGATAGCGGTTCCAGTACCACGTTCCGCCCACCCCCGCGCCCATCTCCACGACGTGCGCATCAAGCCCCAGCCGGTCGCGCAGGCAGAACAGCATGTACAGCCCGGAGAACCCGGCCCCGACAATCAGCGCATCCACGTCCTTGGCCATTCGCCCGCTCCCATGTTCAAACCGGCGCCAAATCCACCGCCACTGTCACCGAATGGCTCCCGCCGCCCAGGATGATGCCCCGAACCGGGCTGATATCGCCATAATCGCGCCCCCACGCCAGCACCACATGCTCATCGCGCACCACCAGGTCGTTGGTCGGGTCGAGGTCCACCCACCCCAGCCCCGGCCCCAGCCAGCACCCCACCCACGCATGGGACTGGTCCGCCCCCTGCCGCGGCGCCTGGCCCGGCGGCGGGCGGGTGCGCAGATAGCCCGACACATACCGCGCCGGAAGCCCCAGCGCCCGCAGCCCGGCGATCATCAGGTGGGTGAAATCCTGGCAAACCCCCGCCCGCTGCGCCAGCACGCGCGCCACCGGCGTGCTCACCGTCGTTACCCCGGGCTTGAACGCGAACTCCCGCCGGATGCGCCCGGTCAGGTCCAGCAACCCGCCCAGGATCGACCGCCCGGGCGGAAAACTGAGCGCCGCATAGGCCCCCGCCCCCTCGTCCGCCGGCGCCAGCGGACTTCCAAAGGCGAACTCCGCCGCCTCCCACCCCTGTGCCCCGCCCGCCTGCGCCGCCGCCGCCACCGCCTCCCACGGCCGCGTCGCCCCGGCCTCCGGCGGAAATGGGGCCTGCACCTCCACCACCGCCTCCAGCGCCAGGCGAAACGCGGCATGCGGCCGGTCCAGCGCCATCCACGTCACCGAATTGCCGAAATGGTCCACCCCCTCCTCCAGCAGCGTCGGCTCTGGCGCCGCCACCAGCCGCGATGACACCACGCGCTGCCACCCCAGCGCCCGCGGCGTCAGGTGCAGCATGTGCCGGCCGAGATCGACCGGCTGCGCATAGGTATAGGTCGTGTCGTGCCGCACCCGATACCGCATCAAGCCGCAACTCCCGCCCGAGTATCAGACGGCACTTCCGCCGCCACGCCCAGCGACTGCGCCTCCGGCAGCAGCGCGAAATACCGCCGCGTGATCCGGTCTGACAGCGCCGCCATCGCCTCCGCGATCCGCGCCAGCCGGCCCGCCACCCCGCTCGCCGCCACAGCCTGGTCCGACGCCGCGTGCACATCCCCCACCAGCGACTCCACCTCCGCCAGCAACCCCGCCGCCGCCGCCGCCAGGCGCTCCCGCACAACGCTGCCATCCTGCTCGTCCAGCGTATCCAGCGCCCCGTGCATCGCCACCAGCTGGAACGCCAGCCCGCGCGGATTGCCCTGGTCCGCCAGCACCAAATCCAACACCGGTGCTGCCTGCACCACGTTGAAATAACGGCTTCGGTAGGTGATCGACGAGTCGCACAGCTCCAGCGCCAGCCGCAGCCCCGGCTCGATCCGCGCCGCCGGCTGGTCGATCGCGAACCCCACCTCCGTCGTCACCGCCTGCGCCCGCTCCAGCCGGCGGCCGAGGTCGAGGAACAGCCACCCGCCGCCCCGCACCATGTTCTCCGCCGCCAACCCCGCCACGCTGGTCGAAAACCGCGCCAGCCCCGCCATCGCATGCCCCAGCCGATCCAGGTCCCCCGCCACGGCCGCCTGCCCCACCTCGTCCCGCGCCGCCCGCAGCGCCTGCGTGATGGTCGCATACATGTCACCGGTCAGCCGGTCGCGCACGCTGCCCACCAGCCCCGCGACACTGGCGAACAACTGCCCGACGCCCCCCCCCTCGCGCAGCGTCTCGCGCAAGGCCGGCCCCAGCGTCATCGGCAGGGCCGAGCCCAGCACCTCCGCATCCACCACGCCGGCCGCCTCCAGGCTGCGCGCCAGCACCGAAAGCTCCAGCCCCTCGCGCGGCAGCATCGCCCCGCCCCGGCTCAACCGCACCAGCACCGCGCGCACCAGCCGCGCCGCCCGGTCCAGCCGCTCCACATAGCGCCCCAGCCAGAACAAATTGTCCGCCACCCGGCTCGGCAAATCCCCGCTGGTCCGCCGCAGCGCCAGCCGCGGCGCCAGCCGCACCGGCGGGCCGACGATGTCCAGGTTGTCCTCCCGCAACACCCACACATCCTTGGTCAACCGCGGCCCCGCGCGCTGCCCGCGCAGCCCCGGCAACACCCCGGGCGCCAGAACCTCCGCCAGCCCCCCCTGCATCGCCTGCCAGCGCGCACCGTCGAACGCCAGGAACACCCGCAGCACCACCGGCCGCGGCTGCAACCCGCCCCCTTCAAGCGTCGGCGCCACCGACCCCGCCACCGCCGCCTGCGCCGACCACGCCCACGGCCGCGCCGCCACCTGCCGCCACAACGCCGCCCGCGCCTCCGCCGCCAGCGCCCCCGGCAGCACCGCCGCCCCGCGCGCATCCGCCGCCGGCCGCACCAGCCACGACGACGGCGCCTGCATCACCGCCTCCCGCGCCCCCGCCGCCCCCAGCCACAAACTCTCCACCCCCTCGATCCCCGGCGCCTCCCCCAGCAGCCGCCACGTCAGCGCCGGCACGAACCCCGAAAGCCCCGGCGCCTGCAACACCTCCGCCCCCGGATCGTTGGCCACCCGAACCCGCCCACCGCGCATCGCCCCCAACAGCCCCGGCACGCCCACCTGGCTCCCGGTCTCCAGCTCCAGCGGGTCCAACAGGCGCCCAGGAACCTTCGACAGGATTACATCAACCGGCTGCAACCCCCTCAATGTCTTGAGAAATAGCCCCCCATCCCGCACCGTCAGGTCGCCCCCCTCCACCAGCGCGCAGCTCAACTCCCGCGACAGATACATGTGCTCGAACCACTGCCGGCTGCCCGTCCCCGGCGTCAGCAACGCCACGGTTCCCCCCCCACCCGGTGACAGCCGCCGCAAGGCGTCCTGCCACACATCGAAGAACGGCCGCAGCTGGCGCACCTGCACCGGCTTCATCAACTCCGGCACCACCCGGCTCAACAGCCGCCGGTTCTCCCGCGCATGCGCAATCCCGCTCGCCGTGCCCGTCCGGTCCGCCAACACCCGCCACCGCCTATCCGCCCCACGCACCAGATCGGCCGCATAGAACGACAACAACGGCGCCCCATGCCCCGGCCCCAGCCGCAAATACCCCGGATTCCCATAAACCAGCGCCGGCGGCAAAACCCCCTCGGCCAATAACCGCCGCGGCCCCTGCAAATCCGCCAAAACCGCCTGCCACACCCGCGCCCGCTGCGCCAACCCCGCCTCGATCGCCACGAACTCCGCCGCCGGCACCAGCAACGGCACCGGATCACACCGCCATGCCTGCGCCGCCTCCGCCCCAGGCAACCACCCGGTAATCCCCTCCTCCCCAAACGCCAAATCCAGCCGCCGCCCCCGCTCGGCCAAATCCAACCCCGACAACGCCCCCAAAACCCCACGCCAATGCCCGCGCAAGCCACCCCGACCATCCACCATCTCGTCCGGGGGCGGAGCGATCATCGGCAGCGCGCCGGCGCGCAGGGAGGAAGAAAGGGGCGGGGGGGTGGGCCGAGGCGCCCCCCAGGGGGGGGGGCCCCCGGGCGGGGGGTGAGTGGTTCGGCCGGGGGGGGCGGGGGCGGCTGCGGCGGGGGCGTCCTCGGGGGGGGGCCCGC
>JANPIH010000130.1:0-18115 GCA_031424895.1 Rhodospirillales bacterium | reverse complement strand
CCCATTGCTAGATTTGGAGGTCCAGGGGCTCGGCCCCTGGCGGGCCTGGGCAGAGCCCAGCCTTCCCTTCCTTTCCCCTGAATCAAAACGCCCGGATGCAACCACCCCGTGGCCGCATCCGGGCGCTTCAGTCGCCGCGCTTAGGCGAGGTCGAAGCGATCCAGGTTCATCGTCTTGGTCCAGGCCGCCACGAAGTCGCGTACGAACTTCTCGCCTGCGTCCGCCTGCGCATAGACTTCCGCCAGGGAGCGCAGCTGTGAGTTCGATCCGAACACCAGGTCCACCCGTGTGGCCGTCCACTTTAGCGCGCCGCTCGCGCGGTCGCGGCCTTCGAACATTTCCTGGGCATCGGAGGTGGCCGCCCAGGTGGTCGACATGTCGAGCAGGTTGGCAAAGAAGTCGTTGCTCAGCACGCCCGGCCGGGTGGTGAACACGCCATGCTTGGCCCCGCCGGCATTGGCGCCCAGCACGCGCAGCCCGCCCACCAGCACCGTCATCTCCGGCGCGCTGAGCGTCAGCAGCTGGGCGCGATCCACCAGCAGCACTTCGGCCGGCGCGGAGTAGGTCGCCTTCTGGAAGTTGCGGAACCCGTCCGCGGCGGGCTCCAGCACGCTGAAGGTCGCAACGTCGGTCTGCTCCTGGCTGGCATCGGTGCGGCCCGGGGTGAACGGCACCTCGATCGCCACGCCGGCCTTCTGCGCCGCCTGCTCAACGGCCGCACAGCCGCCCAGCACGATCAGGTCGGCCAGCGACACCTTCTTGCCGCCCGCGTTGAACGCCGCCTGGATCTCGCCGAGCTTGGCCAGCACGGTGGCCAGCGGCACCGGCTGGTTCACCGCCCAGTCCTTCTGCGGCGCCAGGCGGATGCGCGCCCCGTTCGCCCCGCCGCGCTTGTCGGAGTTGCGGAAGGTCGAGGCGGAGGCCCAGGCGGTCGAAACCAGCTGCGCCACCGTCAGGCCAGAGGCCAGGATCTTCGCCTTGAGGTCGGCGATCTCCGCCGCGCCAACCAGCGCATGGTCAACTGCTGGCACGTTGTCCTGCCAGATCAGCGCCTCGGTGGGCGCCAGCGCGCCGAGGTAGCGGATGCGCGGCCCCATGTCGCGATGGGTCAGCTTGAACCAGGCGCGGGCAAAGGCGTCGGCGAGCTGGTCGGGGTTCTCGTGGAAGCGCTTGGAGATCGGCCCATAGATCGGGTCCATCCGCATCGCCATGTCCGCGGTGGTCATGATCGGCGCGTGGCGCTTGGTCGGGTCGTGCGCGTCCGGCACCAGCGTGGCGGCTTCGGGGTCGGTCGGGATCCACTGGTGGGCGCCGGCCGGGGACTTGGTCAGCTTCCACTCGAAGCCGAACAGCGTGTCGAAGTAGCCGTTGTCCCACTTGATCGGATTGGGCGTCCAGGCGCCCTCGATCCCGCTGGTGATGGTATGCACACCCTTGCCGGTGCCGAAGGTGTTGTGCCAGCCCAGGCCCTGCTCGGTGATGTCAGCCCCCTCGGGCTCGCGGCCGACCTGGCCAGCGTCATCGGCGCCGTGGCACTTGCCAAAGGTATGGCCGCCGGCGACCAGGGCGACAGTCTCCTCGTCGTTCATCGCCATTCGCGCGAACGTCTCGCGGATGTCGCGCCCGGAGGCAACCGGGTCGGGGGTGCCGTTCGGGCCCTGCGGATTGACGTAGATAAGGCCCATCTGCACCGCGGCGAGCGGGTTCTCCAGCTCGCGGTCGCCGGTGTAGCGCTTGTCGCCGAGCCAGGTGTCCTCGGCACCCCAGTAGATGTCCTCCTCGGGCTCCCAGATGTCGGCGCGGCCGCCAGCGAAGCCGAAGGGCTTGAGGCCCATGGACTCGATGGCGCAGTTGCCGGCGAAGATCATCAGGTCGGCCCAGGAGAGCTTGTTGCCGTATTTCTGCTTGATCGGCCAAAGAAGGCGGCGGGCCTTGTCGAGGTTGGCGTTGTCGGGCCAGGAATTCTCGGGCGCGAAGCGATGCGCGCCGTTGCTGGCGCCGCCACGGCCATCGGCGGTGCGGTAGGTGCCGGCGCTGTGCCAGGACATGCGGATAAAGAACGGCCCATAATGGCCGTAATCGGCCGGCCACCAAGGCTGCGAGTCGGTCATCAGCGCGAAAAGGTCCTGCTTCAGGGCCTCGATATCGAGCTTCTTGAATTCCTCGGCATAGCTGAACCCCGGCCCCATCGGGCTGGACAGCGCCGTGTGCTGGTGCAGGATCTTGAGGTTGAGCTGGTTCGGCCACCAGTCACGCAGCGACCTAGTACCGAAGATCGCGCTGCTGCCCCGCCCATGCATGAAGGGGCATTTGCCACCGCCGCTGTTTCCGTCCATCGCTTCTCTCCGTTCCATTCGCCACCATGTGGGCACGCCCACGGCAGGCCCGATCAGCTATGGGAGAATAGCCGCATACGCCAATAGAAGGAAGCGCCGCAGAATGAAGGTTGTGATAGGCTGAACCTATCGCATCCCCACGGCACACGATGAACCTGCGCGACCTCCGCTACATGCTGGCCGTCGCCGAGCACGGCAATTTCGGCCGCGCCGCGGAGGCCTGCGGCATCAGCCAGCCCACGCTGTCGGTGCAGATCCGTCGGCTGGAGGACCAGCTCGGCGTGGCATTGTTCGAACGCACCACCAAGGCCGTGGTGCCGACCGCCGCGGGCGAACAGCTGATGGGCCATGTCCGGGCAACCGTCACGGCGGCGGATGCGATACTGGAAGCGGCGCGCGACCTGCGCGATCCGCTGGCCGGGCGCCTGCGCATCGGCATCATTCCGACGTTGGCGCCCTATCTGCTGCCGCTGGTCTATGCCCCCCTGCGCGCCGCCCTGCCGACGCTCGATGTCGAACCATGGGAAGACCAGACCGCCGCATTGCTGAAGCGCCTGCGCGCCAGCGAGCTGGACGCCGCCCTGCTGGCCACCGAGGTGACGGAGCCGGACCTTGCCAGCCGCCCACTGTTCGCCGAGCCGTTCCTGGCCGCCCTGGCGCCGGAGCATCCGCTCGCCGCGCGCGAGGTGGTGGACGAGGCCGACCTGGCGCGGGACATCCTGGTGCTGGCGGACGGGCATTGCCTGCGCGACCAGGTGCTGGCCGCCTGCGGGCAGGAGGGCGCGCTGCGCGGCACGCTGCGGGCGACGAGCCTTTCGACGCTACTGAACATGGTCGCCGCCGGCTACGGCACCACGCTGATCCCCGGGCTGGCCGCCGGGGCGGCGCAGGATGCGGGGATCGTGCTGCGCAAGCTGGCCGTCCCGGCGGGGCGAACGGTGCGGCTGGTGTGGCGGGCCCGCTATGCCCGGCGGGAGGCGCTCGATGTGGTGGCCAACGTGATCGCCGCGCGGCTGAAGGGCTTCGGCCAGGCTCAGTAGGCGGCTTCCAGCAGCCGCAGCGCCTCGGCCACCTGGGCTTCGGGCGAGCGCAGCCCAGCATTGGCGTTGAAGTTCTTCACCGTGGAAGCTGCAATCCTGGGCAGGTCGGCCTGCGGAATGCCGAGGCTGCGCAGGCGGGTGGGCATTCCCGCCCGCATGTAGATGGCGTCCAGCGCATCGGCCACGGCGTCAGGCGCGACGCCAAGCGCGTGCGCGACCTGGCGGGCGGAGGCCTCCTCGATCACCGGCGCGATCCGGATGCCGGCGGCCTGGAGCACGCAGGTGGCCTCGCCCTGGCCGACATGCGGGTAGAGCACGTGCAGCGCGGTCGAGACGGCGTAGTTGCCGGCGAACGGGCCGCCGCGGAACCGGGGGGCGCCGTCGTCCTCGGCACGGTTCTGCAGGAAGGCGGCCAGGGCCAGGTCCAGGCGCGGCGCGGGGTCGCCCGGCGTATCGATCAGGCGGAGATAGGCACGGTGGGCAAGGCGGAAGGCCTGGTCGCGATCGGCTTCGGCCAGCGGGTTCAGGTCCAGCTGCGCCATGGCGGCCACCGTGGTGGCGAAGACGGTGGTGGCGGTTGAGCGGAGGATCTCATGCGGGGTGGCGGCCAGCGCGGCGGTGTCCAGGATGATCGCCTGGGGCCGGGTCTTGGGGTCGAAAAACTCCATGCGGTGGTCGAGGTCGGGGTTGGCCAGCCCAGTGCCGGCGCGGTTGGCGGCACTGGTGGGCGTGGTGGGAATGTTGACGATGGGCAGCTTGGGCGCGGTTAGGCGGGGGCTGAAGGCGGGGCGGCCCTCGGGATACTGGGTCATCAGGGTGAGCGGGTCGCCGTGTTCGGCCAGGAAGATCGCAACGGCGCGCACCGCGACGATCACGCTGCCGCCGCCGACCGCGACGAGCATGTCGGCGCCCGCATCGTGGGCGGCCTGCTGGGCGGCGCGGACGGAGGCGTAGGTGGAGTCCTTCTCGATTCCGTCGAATACGCCGGCGCACCTTTCGCCGAGAGCCTCCGTGATGCGGGCAATGGTGTCGGTGTTGCGCGGGATGGAGCGGGAGGTGATGACGAAGGCGCTGCGCGCGCGGGCACGGTCGAGCGCTTCGGGCAGGGCGGCCTCGACCGCGGCATCGCCGCAGGCCAGGCGCCAGGGATGGCCGGCGGCGCGGATCATTCGGGTGCCCCCACCGCCTTGGCGGCCAGGAGGGCGGCGATGGTCGCTTCGTCATAGCCGGCTTCGGCAAGGATTTCGCTGGTGTGCTCGCCCAGGCGCGGGGCAAGGCGGCGGACCGAGGCGGGGCTTTCGGAGAAGCGGGTGGGCGGGCGGGCCTGGCGGATGCGGCCTTCGCTGGGATGGTCCAGTTCGGGGAACATCTCGACCTGCTTCAGGTGCGGCTGCTCGGCGATCTCGCCGAGGCGGGCGAATGCGGTGTGGGGCACGTCGATGCGCAGCAGCAGTTCCTCCCACTCGGCGGTGGTGCGGGTGATGGCGACCTCGCGCATGCGGTCGTAGATGCGGTCGATGTTGCGGGCGCGGGCGACCGGGTCGCGGACGGCGAAGTCCTCGATGCATTCGGGGTGGCCGACCGCTTCGAAGAAGGCGCACCAGTTGTCGGCGGAGTACGGCAACATGGTGAGCCAGCCGTCTTTCGTGCGCACCGGGCGGCGCGCCTTCATGCGGCTGTAGCCGGTGGGGCCGATCGGGGGCACGAAGGCGTAGCCGCCGAACATCTCGATGCTGTTGAACGCGGCCAGCGTTTCGAGCATCGGCACCTCGACCATCTGGCCCTGCCCGGTGCGTTCGCGGTGCAGCAGGGCGGCGGTGACGGCGGCGGTCAGCGCCATGCCGCAGATCTTGTCGCCGATCAGGCTGGGGACGAAGGCGGGTTCGTCGTCGGTGCCCATGGCCGAGGCGAAGCCGGAAGCGGCCTGGATGATCTCGTCGAAGGCGGGGCGGGCGGCCCAGGGTCCGTCCTGGCCGAAGCCGGTGGCCACCGCATAGACCAGGCGGGGGTTCAGCGCGCGGCAGGCCTCGTAGCCGAAGCCGAGGCGGGCGAGCCCGGCGGGGCGGATGTTGCTGACCAGGACATCGGCGGTGGGGATGAGGCGGCGGAGCACCGCCTTGCCGTCCGGGTGCTTGAGGTCCAGCGCGAGGCTGCGCTTGTTGCGGTTGGCGGCCATGAACTGGCCGCTCATGCCGCGGTTGCGGAAGATGCCGGAGGTGCGCCAGGTGTCGCCGGCAAGGGGCTCGACCTTGATGATCTCGGCCCCCCAGTCGCCGAGGGTCTGGGCGCCGAACGGGCCGAACAGCACGTTGGTGAGGTCGAGGATGCGCACGCCATGCAGGGGGCCGTGGGCGGGCGGGGCCTGGGCCGGGCTGTTGGAGTCCATCGTGGTCTTCCCCCTTCGATCGTGGGCCGAGCGTAGAGCAGGCGGCGGGCGGACAGAAGCGGGGGGCTCGCCTTGGCTTGCGGGCTCGGCCAGACGGCCCCACCATCAGGAGAACGACACCGGCAGGCCCGGCCACCCAGGGGAAGGATAGACATGAGCACGGCGCATCAGGACATGGCGGGGGCGGTTCGCACGGACCCGGCGACCGGGCGAGTGGCCTTTCGCACAAGGGCAGCGAAGGCGAGTGAGCGGATTGCCGGCAAGGGGTATTCGCCGGTGGCGGACCCGGCATTGTTGGCATTGCCCGCGGCCCCCGCGGGGGTGGCGTTCGGGGAGGCGGAGCAGGCGGCGTATCGGGCGTTCTCCGATGCGCGGCGGGGGGCGGCCGACTACATCGAGATGGAAGGCGCGTTCGCGAAGTATCTCGCGGACGTGTATTCGGCGCCGCCCGTTCAGCGGCCGGCACTGTCCGACGAATGCGAGGTCCTGGTGGTGGGGGCGGGGTTTGCCGGGCTGCTGCTGTGGTACAAGCTGCGCGCGGCGGGGTTCGAGGACGTGCGATTCTGCGAGAAGGGCGGCGATGTCGGCGGGACCTGGTACTGGAACCGCTATCCCGGGATCGCCTGCGACGTGGAGTCCTACAGCTATCTGCCGCTGCTGGAGGAGATGGGGTATTTCCCGTCGATGAAGTTCGCCTCGGGCTTCGAGATTCTCGAATACTGCCAGCTGGTGGCGGAGCAGACCGGGTTCTACGATCGTTGCCTGTTTCATACGACGGTGGAGCGGACGGACTGGGACGAGGCGGCCGGGCGATGGACGGTGCGGACCGACCGCGGCGATGCGATGCGGGCGCGGGTGGTGGTGCTGGCCAACGGCATCCTGACGACGCCGAAGCTGGCGCGCATCGCGGGGATGGAGAGTTTCGCCGGCGAATCCTTCCACACCTCCCGTTGGGACTACGACGTGGACCTCGCGGGCAAGCGGGTGGGCATCATCGGCACGGGTGCGACCGCGGTGCAGGTGATTCCGGAAATCGCCAAGGTGGTGAAGGAGCTTTACGTTTTCCAGCGCACGCCCTCGACGATCGACGTGCGCGACCAGCGGGCGACGACGGAGGCCGAAATCGCGGCGTGGCGGAACGAGCCCGGCTGGGCGAAAGCGCGGCGGGAGCGGCTGGCGACGATCTCCTCCGGCCGGACGGCGCTGCAAGGCAACGATGATTTCCTGTCCGGAAAGGTCACGCAGCTGCGGCCGGAGCGGCAGCATGAGCGGGCGCTGTCGGCCGAGGAGATGATCCAGGCGCAGCTGCGCAGCAACTACCGCCTGATGGAGCAGATCCGGGCGCGGGTGGATGCGATCGTGACCGACCCCGCGACGGCGGCGGCGCTGAAGCCCTATTACCCCTATGGCTGCAAGCGCCCGACCTTCCACGACGAGTATCTGCCGGCCTTCAACCTGCCGCATGTGCACCTTGTCGACACGGCGCCGCTGGGGGTTAAGGAAATCACGCCGCGCGGGGTGGTGCATGACGGGGTGGAGTATCCGCTCGACGTGCTGATCTACGCGACCGGGTTCCAGTGGATGGCAACGGCGACGTTCAACATGGTGACCGGGCGGGACGGGCGGACGCTGCGCGACAAGTGGCGCCAGGATGGGGTGCGAACCTTCCTGGGGCTGCACAGCCATGGCTTTCCAAACCTGATGATCATGTCGGGACCGCAAGGCGGCGGCGGGCAGTTCAACTTCACCCGCGGCATCGAAGGGCATACCGACTACGTGGTGTGGATGCTCCGCACGATGCGCGAGCGCGGCGCCGCCGTGGTCGATGTGAAGCGCGCACCGGAAGAAGACTACGCGGCGCATTGCCGGGAGGTGGACCTGCGAACGCGGCCGCTGCGCGATTGCATCTCATACTACAACGGGGACGGCAACGCGGAGCCTGGAAGCCTGGCGTATTACGGCGGACCACGGGCGTGGCATGACCGGCGCGTGGCGGCGCAGGGGTCGCTGGACGTTTACCAATTCGAAGAGAGATAAGGATTCTTCTTTTTGTGAACAAAAAGAAGCAAAAAAACTTCATCCATTTGCCTGGGAGCTAACCCTGCGGCCACGGTGCCATGAGGGAAGTTTTTTTGTTTCTTTTTGTTCACAAAAAGAAATGCTTCCTATAGCCCGAGATACGCCCGCCGGATGCGGTCGTCGTTGAGCAATTCGGGCCCAGGGCCGGACGCCGCGATCTGGCCGTTCTCCAGCACGTAGCCCAGCGCGCTCAGCGACAGCGACGCGGCGACGTTTTGTTCGACCAGCACGCAGGTGAGGCCTTCGGCGTTCAGTTGCCGGACGATGTCGAGCACTTGTTGGACGATGGCGGGGGCGAGGCCGAGGGAGGGTTCGTCGAACAGGATCAGGTCGGGGCGGCCCATCAGGCAGCGGCCGATGGCGAGCATCTGCTGTTCGCCGCCCGACAGGGTGCCGGCGGGCTGGGTGCGGCGTTCGGCCAGGCGGGGGAACATCTCGAGCACCCGGCGCAGCGTGGGGGCGCGGGTGGCGCGGGCGCGGGGCAGCATGGCGCCGAGGTCGAGGTTTTCGGCGACGGAAAGGCTGGGGAACACCTGGCGGCCTTCGGCGACCTGGCCGATGCCGAGGTTGCAGACTTGGTGGGAGGGCAGGCCCGCGATGTTCTGGCCGTGCCAGAGAATGCGGCCGCGCCAGGGGCGGATGATGCCGGCGATGGTGCGGATGAGGGTGGTCTTGCCCGCGCCGTTGGCTCCGACGATGGCGACGATCTGGCGGTCGGGCACAAGGAGCGAGATGCCGTCGAGCGCGATGGCGTCGCCGTAGCCGGCGGCGAGGTTCTCGATTTGCAGCATCAGTGAAGAGGGGGCATCAGTGAACCGGGCCGGTGCCGAGGTAGGAGCGGATGACGTCGGGGTTGGCGACGATCTCGGCGGGGGTGCCGAGCGCGATCGCGGCGCCGTGGTGGAGCACGAGGACGCGTTCGGCCAGCGCCATGACGGCGCGCATGACGTGCTCGATGAGGACGATGGCGGTGCCCTGTTCGGCGGCGATGGCGCGTAGGGTGGTGACCATGGTGTCGACCTCGGTGGGGCGCAGGCCGGCCATCACCTCGTCGAGCAGGAGGAGGCGGGGGGAGGTGGCGAGTGCGCGGGCGACTTCGAGGCGCTTGCGGTCCGGCAGGGTGAGGGAGGCGGCGAGGCGGTCGGCCTGGGGGGTGAAGCCGAGGCGGTCGAGAATGGTATCGGCGTGGCGGCGCGCATCGCGGGCGGAACGGATGCGCATCAGGCTGCCGACGACGATGTTGTCGCGCACGGTCATGGCGGGGAAGGGGCGGACAATTTGGAAGGTGCGGCCGACGCCGAGGGCTGCGATCCGGTCGGGGCGCAGTCCGTCGATGCGGGTGCCGTTCAGGTGGATGGTGCCGCCGGTGGGTGGCAGGGCGCCGGCGATGAGGTTGAACAGCGTGGTCTTGCCGGCGCCGTTGGGGCCGATGACGGCGAAGATCTCGCCAGGAGCGACGGAAAAGCCGACCTGGTCGACTGCGAGGAGGCCGCGGAACCGCTTGGAGACGGCGTCGACCTGGAGGAGGGGTGGGGTCATCCGAGGCCGAGCCGGCGGGAGAGCCAGGGCCAGATGCCGCTGGGGCGAAACCAGATGACGGCGATGAGCAGGATGCCGTAGGCCACGGCCTTGGTGCCGGGAGCGTCGAGGCCGAACAGGTGGACAATCTCGGTGAGGGCTTCGCCGGCGGGGGTCAGCAGGGCGGCGCCGACGACCGGGCCCATGACGGTTCCGAGGCCGCCGACGATGGGAGCGAGGATGAGTTCGAGCGAGCGGGCCATGTCGAAGGCCTGCGCGGGGAACAGGTTGCGGTAGTAGAAGGCGTTCACCACGCCGGCGACGGAGGCCATGGCGGCGGAGGCGATGATCGCCTGTATGCGGGCGCGGAACAGGTTCACGCCGAGCGCCTCGGCGGCCTGAGGATCGTCGCGCAGTGCCCGCCAGAGATAGCCGTGGCGGCTGCTTGCCAGGGCGGCGACAACGAGGGTGCCAGCCAGCGCCAGGCCGAGGGTGAGGTAGTAGAAGAACACCGGCCCGCCATCGAGCATCCACCAGGACGCGCTTGCTTCGGGGGTGAGCGGCAGGAACAGGCCGCCGGCGCCGCCGGTGATCGGAAGGTGGTCGAAGGCGACGCGGGTGACTTCGGCGAAGGCGATGGTCAGCAGCGCGAAGTAGACGCCCTCGATGCCGAAGCGGAAGCCGAGCCAGCCGATGATCGCGGCGACCAGGAGGGCGGCGGCCATGCCGGCGAACAGCCCGATCAGCGGCGACAGGCCGAGATGCAGCCACAGCAAGGCGGGAACATAGGCGCCGAGGCCGACATAGAGCGCGTGGCCGAGGGAAAGCTGGCCGGCATAGCCCATCATCAGGTTCCAGGCCTGGCCGATGAAGGCGAACTGGAACACCAGGATCAGCACGGTCAGCGGGTAGCGGCCGGCGAACAGCGGGATGGCGAGCAGGGTGGCCAGGAGGATGGCAGACAGGATCGCCGCACGGGTCGTCATCGCGGGGCCGCGCGCCCGAGCAGGCCCTGGGGGCGCAGCGCAAGGACGGCGATGAGCAGCAGGTAGGAGAACATGCTTTTCATCGATGGCTGGAACAGATAGCCGGCCAGCGCCTCGCAAACCCCGATCAGCATGCCGCCGAGCAGCGCGCCGGCGAGCGAGCCGAGGCCGCCGATGATGACGATGATGAAGCCCTGCAGCGTGTAGGCATGCGCCAGCGTGGGCGAAGCGTCGGCAATGGTGATCATCATCGCCCCGGCCGCCCCCACGCAGGCCAGCCCGATGCCGAAGGTGAGCGCGTAGAGCCGGCGGACATCGAGGCCGATGACGGCCGCACCCAACAGATTGTCGGCGCAGGCGCGGATGGCGGTGCCGGTGCGGGTGAAGCGGAAAAAGGCGATCACGGCGGCGGTCAGTACCAGGGCCACGGCGGCGGCGACGAGGCGGGCCTTGTCGAGCAGGAGGGGGCCGATCTCGTAGCTGTCGAGCGCGTAGGGAAGGTTCACCGGGCGGGCATCCGGCCCGAAGCGCATGAGCGTAAGGTTCAGCACGATCATGGCCACACCGACCAACAGGATGAACTGCTCATGCTCCGGCCGGCCGACGAAGGGGCTGATGAGGTGGCGCTGCAGCAGGTAGCCGACGACGAAGCACAGCGCGGCGACCGGCAGGGCGGAGACGATCGGGTCCAGCCCCCAGTAGGTGAACATCAGCCACGCAGCATACATTGCAACGACGGCAAACTCGCCGTGGGCGAAGTTGACGACGCGCACCACGCCGAAGATGACCGACAGGCCGAGCGCCATCAGGCCATAGACAAGGCCGGTCAGCATGCCCTGGACGATAACGCCGGGAAGTAGCTCCGCCATCGCGGCGGTCGGCGGGTCAGGTCCGGCCCTGCCAGGCCGGCATCGGGAACACCGGGGCGGTGGCGGCAGCGCTGGTGGGCAGCACCACGGTGGGCGTACGGTTGCGGTTCTGCACGCAGGCCGAGACGATCCCGTTGTTCTGCCCCTTGGCGTCGAAAGTGATCGGCGCGCCGACCATGACATGCTCGGCGAGGTTGGTCGCCTTCACAGCGCGCATGAGGGTTTCGCCGTCGGTGGTGCCGGCGCGCTTGTGGGCGTCGGCGGCGATCAGCAGGGCCTCGAAGGTGAAGCCGGCGTTGAAGCATTCGGCGGCGAAGCGGTGGCGGGGGTTGGCGGGGGTGTAGGCTGCTTCGAGCGCCTTGGTCATCTGCGCGTTGGGGTTGGCCCAGGGCAGGTTGGTGAAGGTGAAGTCGGCGAGCGGGCCGAGCGCCTGGTAGAACTCCTCGTCGTACATGCCCGGCGAGCCCGGGGAGATGATCGCCTGGGGCAGGAAGCGCTGGCGGACCATGTCGCGCACCAGCTTGATCGCGTCGGCCGAGCGGGTGACGACGAGCAGGAGCTCGGGGTTCAGCGCACGGATCTTGGTGACTTCAACCGAGAGATCCTGCGCCTTGGGGTCGTAGGCGATGGATTCGAGCAGCTGGAACGGCAGGCCGGCGCGAGGAAACAGTGCGTCCATTGCGCCGCGCTGGGCAGTGCCGAAGGTGTCATTGGCGTGGAGAAACACCGCGGTTTTCGGCGTGCCGCCGGTGGTGGCCAGCAGCTCCTTGATGAGGGCGAGGCCGTTGGTCACAAGCTGGCCGCCGGTGGGGAAATTGCGGACCAGATACTGGTAGCCCTGCTCCGTCACCTGCGGGGCGGCGGCGATGTTGATGACGAAGGGGACCTTGCGCTGCTCCGTCACCTGGGCGATGGCCAGCGCGGCGCCGGAATCGAACGGCCCGACGATGCAGTGCGCGCCGGCATTGATGGCGCGCTCGGCCTGGGTGCGGGCGACGTCGACGTTGGATTCGGTGTCGATGTCGATGATCTCGATGCGCAGGCCGAACTCGGCGAGCACCTTGGGGGCCACCATGGCGCCGCGATGGCAGCTCTGGCCGGCCTGGGCGAGATAGCCGGATTTGGGCAGCAGCAAGCCGACCTTCAGCACCGGCGCCTGGGCGCGCACGATCGCCGGCATGGCGAGCACGGCCGCGCCGGCGGCCAGGGCGCGGCGGGTGAGAGAGGGGGTGGCTGGACGGGTCATGTTGGTCTCCGCACGCGAGTTGGGGCAAGCCTGCACCCGCGGTCTGGGTGGGTCAATTTACGAATGAAAGCCTTCTTTTTGTGAACAAAAAGAAGCAAAAAAACTTTACCCCTTTGCCAATGGCGCCCCTGGGGATAACGGTTGGGCACGGCGCCATGAATGAAGTTTTTTTGTTCCTTTTTGTGCACAAAATGAAATTCTCGCGTCAGATCTTCACGGTCATCCCCCCATCCACCACCAGCACATGCCCGGTGCAATAGGCGCCCGCTTCGCTGGACAGGTAGATGACGGCGCCGTCGAGTTCGTGGGCTTCGCCCCAGCGGCCGAGGGCGGTGCGTTGGGCGAAGCGTTCGCGTTGCACCGGGTCGGCGCGGAGTGCTGTGTTCATGTTGTCGGGCGTCATCATGTAGCCGGGGGCTATGGCGTTCACGGTGACTCCGCGGGGGCCCCATTCGACGGCGAGTGCGCGGGTCATGCCTTCGAGGCCGGCCTTGGCGGCGCAGTAGCTGGCGTTGGCCTCGCGGGCGATGTGGGCGTTGACCGAGGAGATGTTGACGATGCGGCCCCAGCCGCGGCTGAGCATGCCGACGGAGGCTTTGCGGGCCAGGCGGAAGCAGGCGTTGAGGTCGACGTCGATGATCTCGTTCCACTGGTCGTTGGTGGTTTCGCTGCCGGTGCGGCCATGGCCGTAGCCGGCGTTGTTGATGAGGATGTCGAGGTGGCCGAGCGTGGCCTCGATGCGCTCGATCGCGGCATCGGCGGCCGGGATGTCGGTGGTGTCGAAGGCCAGGGCGGTGGCGTGGCCCCCTTCGGCCGCGATGGCGGCGCTTGTGGCCTCGATGCCGTCTTGGTTGCGGCCGTTGACGACGACATGGGCGCCGGCGCGGGCGAGGCCGAGGGCCATGGCACGGCCGAGGCCGCGCGAGGCGCCGGTGACCAGGGCCACCTTGCCGTGGAGGGAGAAGAGTGGGGTCATGGGGGGCCTCCGGTTTGGGGGAGAGCATGCCCGGGGCTGCGTGTCGGCTCAACCATCGGCCAATTCGCGGCCGGGCGCGCAGACCACTCGGCGAATGGGGCTGCGCGGCGCGGGGCGGGCGCGCAGAGTGGCGGCTTCACCCTTGCCGTATGGATCTTGCCATGCCCGTGACCGAACATGCCTCCACCTGCACGCTTGATTGCCCGGATACGTGCAGCCTGACCGTGACGGTCGAGGATGGGCGGATTGCCAAGGTGCGCGGGTCGGACGCGCTGGGGTACACGGCGGGGGTGATCTGCAACAAGGTGGCGCACCACACGGCGGAGTTTGTGCATGGGGCGCGGCGGCTGCTGCATCCGTTGCGGCGGGTGGGGGCGAAGGGGTCCGGCGACTTTGTGCGGATCGGGTGGGACGAGGCGCTGGACGAGGTGTATCGGCGCACGCGGGCGGTGGTGGAAAGGTGGGGTCCGCAGGCGGTGGCGCCGCTGAACTATGCCGGGCCGCACGGGATGCTGGCGGGGGACAGCATGTCCTTGCGGTTCTTCCATCGGCTGGGGGCGAGCCAGTTGTTCCGGCGGTCGATGTGCGGGGGTGTGCGGGGCGAGGCCTGGGCGGGGACGTATGGAGCGGTGCCGGGGATCGGGCCGGAGGCGGCGGCGGCGGCGCGGCTGAACCTGGTGTGGGGCAACAATGCGACGGTGACCAATCTGCACCTGGTGCGGCAGTTGGGGATTGCGCGGAAGGCGGGCGGGCGGGTGGTGGTGGTTGATCCGCTGCGGACCAAGGTGGCGGAGATGGCGGATCTGCATGTGCAGTTGCAGCCCGGGACGGATGTGTTGCTGGGGTTCGCGCTGGCGGTGGAGCTGGAGCGGCTGGGGGCGCATGACCGGCGGTTCATTGCCGAGCATGTGGCGGGTTACGACGAGTTCATGGCGGCGGCGCGGACATGGGATGCGGAGGCGGCGAGCGGTCCGTGCGGGGTGGCGGCGGGGACGATCCGCATGCTGGCGGGGTGGATGGCCGAGGCCGATCCGTTGGTGATGGCGCCGGGGAACGGGCTGGAGCGTGGGCGCAATGGCGGCAGCGGGTTGCGGGCGGCGATCGCGTTGCCGGCGCTGATGGGCAAGTTGAACGCGACCAGCGGGATCGTGCTGGGGGCGGGCAGCACCTTCCCGCGCACGCCGGCGCGGCTGACGCGGCCGGACCTGCTCCCGGCGGGGACGCGGACGATCAACATCCTGGACGTGGGCCGGCACCTGGAGCGGGACGACATCGACCCGCCGCTGCGGGCGGTGTTCATCTATAATCACAATCCGCTGGTGGTGCATCCGGACCAGAACCGGATGCGGCGGGGGTTGGCGCGGGAGGATGTGTTTTCCGTCGGCATCGAGGTGACGATGACCGAGAGCATGGCTTATTGCGACATCGTGCTGCCGGCGGCGTCGCAGTTCGAATACGACGACCTGTATGGCGCGTATGGGCAGCATTTTTTGCAGCGGGCCGAACCGGTGATCGCGCCGCTGGGGGAGTCCCTGCCGAACACGGAGATCTTCCGGCGTTTGGCGGCGCGGTTCGGGTTCGACGATGCTTGTTTCAAGGCGAGTGACGCGGAGCTGATGGACGAGGCTTTGGACCTGGAGAGCCCGCGGCTGCGGGGTATTCGGCCGAGTGCGCTGCCGCCGCGGGAGCCGTTGCGGATGGCGACGCCGGAGGGCAAGGCGCTGGTGCTGTTCGACACAGTGATGCCGGCCACACCTTCGGGGAAGGTCGAGCTGGTGTCGGACCTGTTGGCGGGGCGGTGGGGGGCTTCGGCGCGGGTGCCGGGGTTTCGGGCGGCGGACGAACGGTATCCGCTGGTGCTGATTTCGCCGGCTTCGGACAAGCGGGTGTCATCGACTTTGCTGGGGGCCGGAGGGAAGGTTGAGGACGTGCCGGCGTTGCTGATGCATCCCGATGACGCAGCGCGGCGCGGGCTGCACGGGACGGCGGAGGTGCGGGTGTGGAACGAATTGGGCGAGGTGTTCCTGCCGCTGGAGATTACCGACGCGGTGCCGGCGGGGGTGGTTTCCTCTGAGAAGGGTGCGTGGATCGTGACCAGCCGGACGGGGCAGACGATCAGCGCGCTGGCGTCGGCGGATGCGCGGGCCGATCTGTCGGAGGGGGCATGCTATAACGATACGCGGGTGGAGGTGGCTGCGGCGTGAGGGCGGGGGAGGCGGCGATGGCGTATGAGTTCGTTCGGGTGGAGATCGAGGGTCCGGTGGGCACGCTGGTGTTCAACCGGCCGCAGGTGCTGAACGCGTTTCACAACGAGGCGATGGACGAGTGCCGGGCGGCGTTGAAGGAACTGGCCGAGGACGAGCGGGTGCGGGCGGTGCTGGGGCGCGGGGAGGGGCGGGCGTTCTCGGCGGGGTTCGACATGAAGGCCTCGGCGGAGCGGGACATGTCGACGGTGGACCTGGTTCGCCGCCAGATGGAGCGGCAGTTCGACTTCATCATGGCGTTCTGGGATTGCTCGAAGCCGACCATCGCGCTGGTGCATGGGTTCTGCATGGCGGGCGCGTTCGAGGTTGCGTTGGCGTGCGACATTACGATCGCGGCGGAGGGGACGCGGTTCGGGGAGCCGGAGGTGCGTTTCGGGACGGGGATCGTGGCGATGCTGTTGCCGTGGGCGGTGTTGCCGAAGCATGCCAAGGAGATGCTGCTGACGGGGAACGACAAGATGGATGCGGCGCGGGCGCATGCGATCGGGATCGTGAACCATGTGGTCCCGGCCGATGAGCTGGTGGGGTTCGGGCGGCAGATGGCGATGGATATCGCGGCGGCGGCGGGGCCGAGCGTGTTCTTTACCAAGCGGGCGATGAACCGGACCTATGAAATCATGGGGATGCGGCAGGCACTGCTGGCGTCGCTGGATATCGACATCATCCTGAATTCAACGCCGAGTGCCGAGAAGGCGGAGTTCGGGCGGTTGCGACGGGAGCAAGGGTTGAAGGCGGCGCTGGCCTGGCGGGATTCGCGGTTCTCGGATGGCGGGGCGGCGTAGGGGCTTCGCCCCATAAGCGCGAAGATTGGGAAGGCTGGGCTCTGCCCAGACCCGCCAGGGGCCGAGCCCCTGGACCTCAGCATATTTTAATTATTGGGGTTCCAAGGGCCGTCGGCCCTTGGTGGGTCATCCGTGGCGCGGCTTCGCGCCGCGTCGGCAAAGCCTTGGCCTTGCCAATTTTTGGCCTTTTCCTCGCGCCTATGGGCCTTCGCCCCTGACGGCTAGCGCGATTCGATGGAGACGCCACCCTTGCCGATGGAAATGTCGACGCCCGAGGGGCGCTGTTGTTCCTGGTAGATCCAGGCGCCGAGGCCAATGACGGCCATGACGAGGATGCCGGTGATGAAATACATCCGGTTGTTCTGCATGGGGGATTCTTTCCTAGTTCTGCCGAGTCCGCGCGAGGTTGCCGAAGGATCGCTGAAGCCGACGCTGGTGTTCAAATGGTGGGGCGCAGACGTATTTGCGATGGGGGCACGAACAAGTGAGGTGAGGTTTCGGCGGGCGGGGGTGGGATAGTTTTTATTTTGAATTACAAACGATTTTGGGCGTGATTCGGCGCCCCCTGGTTGGGGGTGGTTTCAGCGCGGAGCGGGGGCGGCGGACGGGGGGGGCGCGGGCGGGGCGGGTGCGGCGGTGGGGGCGGCTGCGGATGGCGGCCGGGCGCATGCCGCGGTTGCGGATGCCGGGGAGGATCCAGTCGGGGACGAGGCCGGCCTCGATGACGGCGGCGTGGGGGGCGCGGCCGATGGTGGGCATGATGAGGGCGTGCGTGAAGATGTTGGGCTGGGGGGTGGCGTTGGCCCGTGCGTGAGGGGCGATGATCCAGGCGGCTTCGGTCCGGCCGAACAGGCGGAGAAGCAGGGCGAGGATGAGGGCCGCGATCCCGGCGCCAGATTCCGGGCGTGCGTTGGCGATGCCGCCCTGGAGGGCGGCGCGCAGGCACAGGGCGGGGGTGGGGGATGAACACGACACGGGGGAATGATAGGCCGTGGCGAGCTTCGCAGGGAGAAAAATTTCATCATTAGGAAAAAATAATTGCCGGGTGGGGCTGGGCGGTTTGCGGCTGGGGTGGGGCGATGGTGTAGGTTGATGGGCATCAATATGGGACAGGGAGACGGGCGATGAGCGACGTGGTGATCCGCAGTGCGGCGAGCCGGGCGACGAAGGTGGCGCCGGGGGGGAGTTTTACGGGGACGGTGTTGCAGGATTCGCTGGCGGTGCCGCTGGCGCCGTCGCGGACCAGTGCGACGCTGGTGACGTTCACGCCGGGGGCGCGGACGAACTGGCACACGCACAAGACGCGGCAGATTCTGGTGGCGACGCAGGGGACCGGGATGGTTCAGGTGCGGGGGATGCCGGCGCAGGTGCTGCGGGCGGGGGATGTGGCGGAGGTGCCGCCCGATGTGGTGCATTGGCATGGGTCGGTGGCCGGGCATCTGTTCGCGCATATCTCGTTCATCGAGAGCGACGGGGCGGATAATACGACCTGGTTGGAGGCGGTGGAGGAGGGGGAGTATCGGGCGGTGGCTGTGGTGGGGTGAGGGGGCGGAGGGGCGGTGGCCGGCGCACGGGCGTGGACCCCCCCCCCCCATGTTGCTGGTGCCCGGCCCCTCAATTAAAACCCAGGGGG
>JANPIH010000129.1:0-26595 GCA_031424895.1 Rhodospirillales bacterium | reverse complement strand
GGGGCTGTCCAATGCGATGGTGGCGATCCATTCGGCGTTCCATGACGCCACACCACTGGTGATGCTGGTGGGGCAGGTGGAGCGGAAGGATTTCGGGCGGCTGGCGCTGCAGGAGCAGAACTACTCGCGGCTGCTGTCCGAAGTGACCATGCTGGTGTTCGAGGTGAATGAGCCGGAGCTGGCGTCCGAGGCCATCGCCCGCGCCTTCCACGTGGCCGAAAGCGGGCTGCCGGGGCCGGTGGCGGTGATCCTGCCGGAGGATTTGTTCGACGAGACCACCGACGCGCCGGTGGATCTGCCGCGGCCGAAGGAGCATGCGGGGCCGCGGGTGGAGGATCTGGACCGGCTGGCGGCGATGCTGGCGGCGTCCGAGCGGCCGCTGGTGTAGGTCGGGGGCGCGATGGCGGCGGATGCGGTGGGGGATGCCCAGGCGTTCGCGGACCTGGTGCGGTTCTCCGAGGAATGGGTGGTGCCGATCAGCCCGACGCATCGGCGGCCGGCGCTGTTCGATGCCGGGCATCCGAACTATGGCGGCTATGTCGGCATCCGCGTGCCGCCGGCGCAGATCGGGGAGATGAAGAAGTCCGACCTGCTGCTGAGCCTCGGCGAGCGGATGACCGATACCGTCAGCCAAGCCTACACCTTCCCCACCGCGCCGCAGCCGCAATTGCCGCTGGTGCATGTGTTCTCGGACCCGAACGAGGTCGGGCGGGTGTTCCGGCCGGACCTCGGCATTCCCGCCAGCCCGATTGCGGTGGTGCGGGCGCTGCTGGCGCGCGGCAAGCCGGCGGGGGCGGAGAAGCGGCGAGGCTGGGTGGAGGCGTTAAACGCCGTCCATCGCAAGTTGATGGCGCCGGAATGGGCGGCGACGACCGATGGGGTGAATTTCGCGCAGGTTGTGGTGGAGATCGATAAGCATTTGGCGCCGAATGCCGCAGTAACGTCCGATGCCGGGAATTTTTCGTCGTTCATCCATCGCTATATCGGGTTCAAGCCGGGGCAGGCGTTCCTTTCGTCCGTCGTTGGCGCGATGGGGGCGGGAGTGCCGATGGCGGTGGCGGCGTGCCTGCGCGACCGGGCGCGGCAGGTGGTGAGCTTCTCGGGCGATGGCGGGACGCTGATGACGGGCAACGAGCTGGCGACGGCGCGGATGTATGGGGTGAACCCGATCCTGATCGTGTCGGACAACAAGAGCTACGGCACGATCTCGATGCACCACATAAACCGATATCCCGGGCGGCCGTATAACGCGGCGACCGACCTGCGCAACCCAGATTTCGCCGCCTGGGCGCGGGCGTTCGGGGCGGAGGGGATTACGATTTCCACCGAGGCGGAGGTTGGGCCTGGTATCGCGCGGGCGTTCGGGGTCAAGGATCGGCCGGTGGTGGTGCATGTGCATTCCTCGGCCGAGCAGATGAGCGCGTGGCGTCGGAAGAATTAGGGAAGCACGTTCTTTTTTGAAAAAAAGAACCAAAAAACTTTTATTCATTTTGCTCCGGCGCAAATGATCGAAAGTCTTTTTGCTTCTTTTTCTACAGAAAAAGAAGATTCTTGTTTAACTTAGGGGGAGAGGCAAATGGCACTTCGTACCGCGGACCGGCTGCGTGAGATCGGCACGGCACTTCTGATCGGCGCCGGGGCGCCGCCTGAGGAGGCCGCGACGGTGATGCGGCATTGCATCGGGGCCAACATGGCCGGGCATGACAGCCATGGAATCATTCAGATTCCGGGGTATATCGACCGGATCAAGGCCGGGCACATCGTGCCGGGGGCGAAGTGGGAGATCGTGCAGGAATCTCTGACGACCACGGTGGTCGATGGCCATTGGGGCTTCGGCTACGTCGCCAACGAGCGGGCGATGAAGCTAACGATCGAGAAGGCACGCACGTCGAACGTGGCGGCGGCGACGGTGAGCCGGCAGGGGCATATCGGGCGGCTGGCGGGGTATTCGCTGATGGCGGCCGAAGCCGGGATGATCGGGCTGTGCACGGCGGATTCCGGGCGCTCGCCCAAGCATGTGGCGCCGTATGGCGGGGCGGAGGCTCGCCTGGGGACGAACCCGATTTCCATCGCGGTGCCGAGCGACCTCGACGGGCCGTTCTTCCTGGACATGGCGACCTCGGCGGTGGCGGCGGGCAAGATCTCGCTGGCGGCGGCGCGGGGGCAGGCGATTCCCGAGGGTTGGGTGGTGGCCAAGGACGGGTCGGCGACGACTGATCCCAAGAGCTTCCGGCAAGGGGGCGCGCTGTTGCCGCTGGGCGGGACCGAGGGGTTCAAGGGCACCGGCTTGGCGGCGATGGTGGAGGTGTTGTGCGGGTTGCTGACCGGGCTGGGGTTCGGGATTGATCCCTCCGGGCGGCACAATGACGGGTGCTTCATGGCGGTGTTCAACGTCGCCGCGTTCCGGCCGCTGAATGTTTTCAAGCGCGAAGTGGCTGATTTTGCGCAATACCTGAAAGATACCAAGCCGGCCGCCGGCAGCCCCGGCGTGTTCTATCCCGGCGAGATCGAGCACCTGAAGCAGCAGGAGCGCGGTGCGAAGGGGATCGAGGTGGAGGATGCAACCTGGGCCAAGCTGGTGGAACTGGCGCAGGGCTATGGCGTGGCCGGGAAGCTGGCGCTCGGCTAGCGGGCGCCCGCGCCTGGCTTGACGGTGCCGTCGCGCTGCGGAACCTCGATCGGCGCGATCTCCACCGGGGCGACGCCGTCGTCCTTCATGCCGAGGTGCTCCGCGATTCGAGGGCTGACATCGAGAATTCGGCCGCGGGCGAAGGGGCCGCGGTCTTCGATCTCGACGATGGCGATCTGGCCGGTCTCGAGGTTCGTGACGCGCACCACGGTGCCGAGCGGCAGGGTGCGGCTGGCGGCGGAGTTGGAGGCGGCGTCGAACCGTTCGCCGTTGGCCATTTTCCGGCCATGCAGCTTCGGATGGTAGTAGCTGGCCTCGCCGCGCTGGATGCGGCCGGAGGTGTCGTCGTTGGCGCGGGCGCGGTTGACTTGGGTCTCGGGCGTCGTGGTGTCGGCGTGGGCTGGGGCGGCAAAGGCGAGCAGTGCGGCGATTGCGGTGGTGCGAGCGATCCAGGCCATGGCGGGGTCCTCCTGTTGCAGTGACTTCACGGGCAATGCCTGAGGGCCGTGCGGGTTCAATCGGCGGCGGGGAACCAGGGCAGGACCGGCGGTTGCTGGTGCTGCTGATCGCGGTGACGGCGTTCCTGATGCAGCACGCTTTGCGGGGGTGGTGCCCGCCGGTGCCGGCCGGGGCGGAAGGCGCGGCACGGGCGATGGAACCGGCGCGGAGCTGAGGGAGAGCCCTAAACTCCGGTGGTTCAGCCTTTCTCCGGCTTGCGTTCCAGCATTCGGCGCCGGCGTTCCTCGCCCTTTTGGCGGAGGTATTCGGCGTTCTCCTCTGTGACGCGGTTATAGACGGCGCGCCAGCCGGGTTCGCCGCTCCACGGGAACGGTGCGGTGACGGTGGTGCACGGGGCGGTGGCGGTTTCCAGAAGGTCGAGCGCCAGTGCCACGACGGCCTTCTGCATTTCGGGCTGCCAGGGCAGGCCGGCGGGGTTGCCCAGCGGGAAGTCGGTGAAGACGAAGCGCGGCACGGCGGCATGCTCCACGATGTCGCGGGCGGAGCCGATGACGACGGTGGGGATGCCGTTCTGTTCCAGATGACGGGCGATCAGACTCACGGTCTGATGGCACACCGGTCAGATGGCGCAGAGGATGGCGGCGTCGGCCCCGTCGTCGCGCAGGCGGGCCAGGATGTCCGGCGCGTCCTGGGCGTTGGTCTTGCGTATGCTGTATTCGGTCGGCACGCCGTGGAACCGGGGCGTGAGGCCGGCGAAGCGGCCCTCCTTCGCCAGGGCGGCGGCGGCGGCCAGCGGAAGGTAGCTTTCGCGGTCGTTGGTGTGGGTGGTCTCGCGGTCCCAGGCGAGATCGTTGGTATCGAGCGCCTTGGGTGGCGCGTCGACTGGGGCGGACCAGGCGTGGCGCCAGCCCTTGGCATCCTTGTTTAAACCGTCGGGCGGTGCCGCGGTGGTCAGCAGCGCGATGCGGGCCTGGGCGAGCGGTTTGGCGAGGCGGGCGAAGGGGGCGTCGTCGGCATGTGCCCACTGGTAGTCGGCCTTGTAGCCGAGCGCACGATAGTAGAGGCGCGTGCGCTCCATGTAGCCGACCGGTTGGCCGGGGTCGTCCATGGCAGTTTCCTCCGGATGGGAGCTGTCAGCATGCGCCGCGCGGGGCGTGGTGCTCAAGGGGGGTGGCGGTTGGGGGACAGGGCGATAGGATGGCGGGATGATCCTGTTCGGCACGCTGTTTGCGCTCAATCTCCTGGCCGCCCTGGTGGCGTTTGGGTTCTTCATCATCGGGCTGGCCGATGGCACGGTCACGACGTTCAACATCCTGATCTGGGCGGCGATGCTGGGGCTGCTGTTCTCGATGCCCTTTGCCGCCTGGCTGGTGCGGCTGCGTGGGCACCGGCGGCTGGGCACCATCCTGTTGCTGCCGTTGGCGGGGGTGGCGGTGCTGGGCGGGGTGGCGATGCTTGTGCTGATGGTGATTAGCCCGAGTTGGCAGTAAGGAAGACCTTCTTTTTCTGAAGAAAAAGAAGCAAAAAGACTTTTCATCCATTGCGCCGTGATTGACCGGAAAGCCCGGGCAAAAATGGACAAAAGTTTTTTGGTTCTTTTTTTCAAAAAAGAACGTGCTTGCTATTTGGGGATGTCAAGCCCGAGGTTCTCCCGCAGCGTCTTTCCGTTATAGTCAAGGTGATACAGCCCCCGCCGCTGCAGTTCCGGCACCACATGGTCCACGAAATCGGCATAGGAGCCGGGGACATGGGTGGCGCCAACAACGAAGCCGTCGCAGCCGCGGTTCACGAAAAGCTCCTCCAGCTTGTCGGCGACCTCTTTCGGACCGCCGACGACGGCGCCGTGCGGGCGGCCGCGGCCGGTAATGGTGATGAAGTCCCGCGTGGTGGGGTTCTTCTTGCCGCTGGCCTGGACCACGCGGTCGCGCATGGTCTGGATGCCGCCAATGCTGGCCATTTCCTCGTCCGAGAACGGCTCGTCCATGCCCTTGGTGGCGAAGTCGAAGTTCAGCGCCTCGGAGAGCAGGGAGAGTGCGTCGATCTCCAGCGGGAGCTTTTCGATGTACGCCATCTTGTCTTCCGCCTCGGCCTTGGTTGCGGCGCAGACGGTGTGGACAAGGCTGCAGAGATGGACTTGGTCTGGGTTGCGGCCGGCTGCGGCGATCTCGTCTTTGACCGCCTTGTAGCCGGCCTGCTGCACGGCGAGGGGGCCGCCGCCGGCGAAAATGATTTCAGCCCAGCGCCCGGCGAAGCGCCGCCCGCGGCCGGACTGGCCGGCCTGGATGATGACCGGATGGCCCTGCGGCGTGCGCGGCACGGTGAAGGGGCCGCGGGAGTTGAAGTGTTCGCCGCGGTGGTCAAGGCGGTGGACCTTGTCCGGGTGGGCGAACAGGCCGGAGGCCTTGTCAATCACCAGCGCGTCGGCGTCCCAGGTTTTCCAGTGGCCGGTGACAACTTCAAGGAATTCGTCGGCGCGGTCGTAGCGGCTGTCGTGTTCGGCAACCTCGTTGCGGCCCATGTTCCAGGCCTCGCCCTCGTTCAGCGAGGTGACGACGTTCCAGGCGGCGCGGCCGCCGGTCAGGTGGTCGACGGTGGCGAACTGGCGGGCGACATGGAACGGCTCGTAGTAGGTGGTGGAGCAGGTCGCGCCGAGGCCGAGATGCTTCGTGGCCATGCCCATCGCCATGAGGCAGGCGAGCGGATCCAGCTTCACCACGCGGATTCCGTGCTCGATGGCGTGTGCGTGGTCCCCGCCGTAGCGGTCGGGCAGGGCCAGGCGGTCGTCGAAGAAGCCGAGGTGGAACTTGCCGCGTTCGAGGGTGCGGCCGATCTCCTGGTAGAAATCGGCAGACATGAAATCCACCCGGCTGTCCGGATGGCGCCAGGACATGGCGAGGTTGGTGCAGTTCTGGGCCTGCAGGAAGCCCACCATGGTCATCTGGCGCATTGTTTGTGTTCCTCCCGAAGGAAGGAAGGCCAGGGCTTCGCCCTGGACCCAGCATGGGGCCGAGCCCCCTGCACCCTCATCAGATGGGGGTCTGGGGCCTCAGGCCCCAGCGGGTCCAGGGCAGAGCCCTGGCCTTGCCTCAGTTGCCGAACTTCGTGCCCCCAAGCCGTAGCAATCCATCGGGCACGACGCTGAGCCTCTGGACCGACTTCTGCGTGCCAATGATGTTCCGGGTGCTGTAAAGGTAGATCAGCGGCAGGTCGCGGCGCTGGATTTCCCACACCTTGGCATAAATGGCGCGCCGGTCGGCGACGGCCGTGGCGATGCGGGCGTCGTCGAGCAGCTTGTCCATCTCGGGATTGTTGTGCTTGCCGTAATTGAAGGCGCCCCTGGAGTGCAGCAGAGCCCACATGTTGCCGTCGGCGTCGGCGCGGCCGGACCAGCCGATCATGTAGGCCTGGAACGCGCCCTGGTAGCCGGCCTGGAGCGACGAGGCGAACTCCATCACCTTCGGCTTCAGGTCGAACCCGGCCTCGGCGACCATCGACTGGATGACCTCGGCGGCCTGCTGTGCCTCGGGTGCGTTGGTGACAGTGAGTTCAACTGGCACGCGGCCAGTGATGCCGGCCTGGGCAAGCAGGGCCTTGGCCTTGGCGATGTCGCGCCCGGGCGGCTGGACGGACGGCACATGGAAGGGCGAGCTGGCGATGTTGGCCTGCGCGGTGGGCGTCAGCATGCCGGCGAAGACGACGTCGCTGATCGCCTGGCGGTCGATTGCGAGTTCAAACGCCTGGCGCACCAGGGCGTGCTGGCCGGTGAGGGTGTTGGCGGCGGGGCCATTGGCAATGTTGAAGTTGATGCCGGTGTAGCCCAGCGCATCCCACATGGTGAGGTTGAGCTTGGGGTCCTTCTTCACGGCGGCGACGTCGGTCGGGGCGACGAAGGCCATGTCGAGGCTGCCGGACTGGAGGTTGGCCAGCCGGACGGAGGAGTTGGGCATCGGCAGGTAGGTGACGCGGTCGAAGTGGTAGTTGCCGGCGTTCCAGTGGCCCGGGAAGCGCTTCAGCACGATTCGGTCCTGCGCGATGCGGCTGTCGAAGGCATAGCCGCCGGCGCAGACCGGGCTGAGGCCGAACTTGTCGCCAGCGGCCTCTGCCGCCTTGGGCGAGATCATGATGCCGGCGCGGTCGGTCAGCTGGGCGAGCAGCTGGGAGGCGGGTTGCTTGAGATTCAAGCGGATGGTCAGCGGATCGACGATATCGATGGAGTCGATGGCGTTGATCTCGCCAGCTCGCATGCTGCCCTTCAGGGTCAGGTCGCGGGTCAGCTTGTACTTCGCCGCCTCAGCATCGAACTTCTCGCCGTCATGGAAGGTGACGCCGGGGCGCAGCGTGATGACAAGGCGGGTCGGGCTTTCGTAGCGGTGTCCGGTGGCAAGCTGCGGGACGATGTTCAGCTTCTCGTCGAGGTCGAACAGCTTGTCGCACATCGCGGCATAGACGATGCGGCCGACGAAGCTGGAGCCGAGTGTCGGGTCGAGCAGGTCGGGGTCTTCGGCGAGGCCGATGCGCAGGTGAGAATTGGCGGGCTGGGCGGTGGCGTGCGGTGCGCCGAGGGCGAGGAGCGCGCCCAGGGCCAGCGCGGAATTAAGCAGAATTTTCCGCATGTTGGTCCTCGTTCGTGAGAAGTTGAATCAGGTAATCGGGCGGCCGTCGCGGGCGATGGCCGCCTCGATGACGGCGCGGTCGCTTTCGCCCCAGGGGCTGTCGCGCCCCGCCAGGAAACGGCGAAACACGGCGTAGCGCTCCAGGCTGATGCGATGCAGGCGGCGCAGGTCGGCCAGCGGGTCCGGGTGGTCGTCGGAGCGGATGTCGAGGTCGGGGTAGGGATCGGCGGTGCAGATCTTCAGCCCGGCGGATTGCTTGCCGCGCTTGTCGCCGCCGACCGCCTCGCCGGCTTCCATGGCCGACAGGAGCCGTTCGGCCATGCTGCCGGTGGCGCGCATATAGCCATCCATTGTCGCCTGGACCACCTGCGGGCCGGCGAGCATGTTGCCGGCGACGCAGACGTCCTGGCCCGCGACGTGGCCGGCCCAGGTGACGCAGTCGGGTCCGCTGTGCTGGGCGATGCCGCCGCTGGAGTCTAGGATGTGGAACTGGCGCTGGGCATGCATCGGGTCGGGGCCGATCAGGCTGCTAAGCACCGCCTGCGCCGCTTCGCCGGCGCGCAGGCGGGGCATGGCGTGGACGGCATACATCGGGTTGACCAAAGCCTGGGTGGCCAGGGCCGCCACGCCGCCCTCGACATGGATGCACAGGCCGCCGACGGCAAAGAAGCGCGAGGCCACGGCGGCGCCGAGGGCCCCGGTTGCGGAATCACGGACGAGAATGGACCAGGTCATGCCGCAGTCTCACGCGCCGCAGGGGTCTGCGCAAGCGGGCGTGTGGGTCAGCCGGCGGCGAAGTTCCGCTCGTAGAGATCGCCCTGGGACAGGCTGCGGATCATCGAAGTGACGGGCGACGCTGTGCCGGCCAGCGCGCCGGCCTTGACGACCGCCTGGAGGCGGTTGCGGGCGCCGAGTTGGCGATAGACGGCGGCGAGGTGGGTCTTGACGGTAGGCACCGCCAAGCCGAGGCGGCGGGCGATGTCCTTGGTGGAGCGGCCTTCGGCCAGGAGGTTGAGCACGTCGGCCTGGCGGGCGGTAAGGGGGTGGGCGGCAACAGGTTCCGGTTCGCGCGGGCGGGGGGGCTCGGGCAGGCGGGCTTGTGTCAAACCCCCGCGGGAGGTGGGTTCGCAGCCGCCGGTGGAGATGAAGAGGTCTGGCGTGGCGATGACCTTGAGCGTTCGGATCAGCTTGATGCCGGTGCAGGTGCGGGAAATGTAGCCGCCCAGTCCGTCTTCGAAGCAGCGGATGATGGTGGCGCTGTCGTTGGTGTCGCCGAGGCCGATGATCTTGGTGTGAGGGTGGTCGGCGCGCAGGCTGCCGAGGTCGACGTGGGTGTGCAGGCCTGGAAGCTGGAGGTCGAGGAACACGAGGTCGAAGCGCGCGGTGTTCATGCGCGCCATGAATTCGGCGACGTCGGCGGTGTCCACGATCTGCCAACTTGGATGGCAGTGCGTGATCAACTCGACAAATTCGGCGCGGAAGCTCCGATTCTTTTCCGCAATGAGTATCCGCATTGTGCGCATCCCGCTTGGCGTCTGAAAAGTAACATCGGTTGACGTGAAAGAGAAGCCCTTTCGCGTTAATTTTTCGGTAATTGCCTGTTTGATAGTGTGACCGTCGCAGAAATTCTTCTTTGAATCAGGATTGAGTCAAACTCGAATCAACGATGTTCACTTTGAGTCATAAAATCTTGAGTCGCGGAAACGATCGCCTTTGCCAGGAATCAACATGATCGGTTCTTAACAAGAACGCTTTCTTTCAACTTGCTTTCGCGGCCGGGCCGCGTAAATAGAAGCTGATTGACGATAATGTACTACTGACTCGTGACTCTGTACCTCGAATTGAAAGTCAACCGCCATGGAGGGCGCGGGCTTCGGGGCATGGTAATTGTAATGCCTGCCATGCGAGGCCAGCATGCAACGCTAAGTGACGCCATTCACAAGATATTTCTTCATCGTGAATCGCAATCTGCGACGGCGCGGCCGGGGCGGGCGGGGGCCGGAAGCAGCGACGGTCCGAAGGGGTTCGAAACGTCAACGCAAGTAACGCATACTGAGAATCGGCGCGGGGTTCGGTGCGGCGGCACAAGCGGGAATTAACGGCGCGCGGATGATGTTCACGTTAACGCCTGGCTGGCGGTGGGTTGTTGCATGGGGGGGCGGATGGCACTGCAGCCCGTATTCAGTTGAACGCCGCGACCAGGCGCAGGGCAGCCGGGCCAGCCACCACGATGAAGATGCATGGCAGCACGAAGGCCACCATCGGCAGTGTCAGAAGCACCGGTAAGCGGGCAGCCTTCTCCTCGAAGCGGATCAGCGTCTCGGTGCGCATCTCGCTGCCCAGCTGGCGCAGCGCCTCGCCCAGCGGCGTGCCGTACTGCATGGTCTGGATCAGCGTGGTGGTCAGGCGCTTGACGCTCTCCAGCCCGGTGCGCTCGCCGAGGTTTGTCAGCGCGACCCGCACGTCCGAATTCATCTGCAGTTCGTTCACCGTCTGCTCGAACTCCCAGGCGATCTGGGGGTGGGCGAGTGCGATCTCCTGCGCGACACGTGTCAGCGCGGGCTCAAGCGGCAGGCCTGCCTGCGTGCAGATCAGCAGCATGTCCAACGCGTCTGGCATGCTCGCTTCCACCTTCTTGACGTAGGCGTTGCGCAGGCGGCGGACGACCATGTCCGGCCCCACGAGCCCCAGCACGCCCGCGGCGGCCGGAGCAAGGTTGGCCATGGTGGAGTCCATCTCGATATGCTGCGCCATCAGCACGGCAAGGAGCGGCAATCCGATCAGAAGCAGGATCTTGCAGCCGATGAACAGCCCGAGCGCGTTGCGGCCGGACATGCCGGCGACGGCGAGCGCCTTCTCGAGCTCTTCCACCGTCTTGCGCGACAGCACGCCGCTGCTGGCGATGACCCGCCGATCGACGAGACCAGGCGTGCCAGCGCGGCCCCGGCCTGCGGCGTGTTGGCGTTTCCTGCGGCCTTGGCCACGAAGGTGCCGTTTGCCATGCGAAGGCGGTCGCGCAGCTTTTCCTCGTAGCGCGAGTGGCGCATCAGGGCGATGCCCGAAAGCACCATGGCCAGGGTCAGGCCGAAGGCGACGCCGACGATGATCGGGTTGTTCATTTGAGGCTTGTCCGGATGATCATGCGCATCGCCAGAATGCCGGTGGCAAGCGACAGCATGGCAACGCCAAGAAGATTGCGGCCGGATTCCTCGACGAACAGCACGGCGATGTATTCCGGGCTCAACACCGCGAGCCCGAGACCCGAGACAAAGGGCAGCGCCGCGAGCACCATGGCGGAGGTGCGCGCCTCCGACGCGAGCGCATAGGCCTTGGACCGCAGGGCGACACGCTTGCGAATGACGTCGGCCAGATTCTCCAGCGTCTCGGTCAACCCGCCGCCGGTCTGGGATTGCAGCGAGAGGGCTGTGGCGAAGAACTGATATTCTGGAACTTGAGCACGTTGCGCCATGGCTTTGAGAGCAAGGTCCAGCCGCGTGCCGATGCTGAGGTCGCTGGCGATACGCTCGAACTCCGGCGCCGTGGGCGATAGCGACTGGCGGGCGACGTGGCGCATCGCCTCGCTGACCGGAATGCCGACGCGCACTGAACGCACGATCATGGACAACGCATCGGGCATCTGGTTGCGCAGCAACTGGCGGCGGCGATCGTCCACCCAGCCGAAGAAGGAGCGGGCAAGGAAGATCCAGACCACCGGGACGCCGAAGAACGCCATGTCGCCGACGACGATGGTCAGCACGCCGGCGACCACCCGTGCCAGCAGCAGCGCAATCACCAGAACGATCGGCCAGGGAACGGGGTAGTGGGTGGCGTGGGCGGGGTCGAAGCCGAAGATGCCCATGAAGCGGCGCATCCGGCTTTTTTCATCCGAGACCTCGACGCGGGTGATGCGCATGCGCATCTCCTGCGGCTTTAAGTGTTCGTCGTTGCGTGCGCCAATGCCGCCGAGGCGGTTGTGCAGACGCTGGGCGCGCTGGCGCTCGGTGATGATGCCCATGGCGGTGATGAACATCCCGACCAGCATCGCGAAGGCGCCGGCCAGCAGCCAAAGGTGTTGCTCAGTGGGCATGGTCGGCCTCCGCCGCTTCGTCGAGCGCCGTCATCCACTCGCGGTCCTGACCGAAATAGACGAGCCGGGAATAGCAGGCCGGGCGGGCGCGGCTGACCTTGTAGTGGCCGACGATGCGGCCCTCGCGGTTCTCCCCGTCCATCACGAACTGGAAGATGTCGTTCATCAGCACCACGTCGCCTTCCATGCCGCAGACCTCGGTCACCTGGGTGACGCGGCGGCCGCCGTCGCGCTGGCGCTCCACCTGGACGATCAGGTTCACGGCACTGACGATCTGGGTGCGGATGGCGCGCGATGGCAGGCCCATGTTGCCCATCTGGACCATGTTCTCGATGCGGATCAGGGCGTCCCGGGTGGTGTTGGCGTGGATGGTGGACATGGAGCCGTCGTGGCCGGTGTTCATGGCCTGCAGCATGTCGAAGGCCTCGCCGCCGCGGACCTCGCCGATGATGATGCGGTCGGGGCGCATGCGCAGTGCGTTGCGCACGAGGTCGCGCTGGGTGATCTCGCCCTTGCCTTCGAGCGACATCGGCCTGGTTTCGAGGCGCACGACGTGGGGCTGCTGCAGCTGAAGCTCGGCGGCGTCCTCCACCGTGACCACGCGCTCGCTGGGCTCGATCATGCGGGAAAGCGCGTTCATCATGGTCGTTTTGCCCGAGCCGGTGCCGCCCGAGATGATGATGTTCAACCGCGCGGCCGAGGCGAGCGACAAGATCCTGGCGACCGGGCGGCTGAGCGCGCCGAAGCCGATAAGGCGTTCGAAGTCGATCGGCTTCTTGCCGAACTTGCGGATCGACATGCAGGGGCCGTCGAGCGCCAGCGGCGGGAATACGATATTGACGCGGCTGCCGTCCTTCAGGCGGGCATCCACCATCGGGCTGGCTTCGTCGACGCGCCGGCCGACATTGGCGGCGATGCGCTGGCAGATCGAGGCCAGGTGCGCCTCGTCGCGGAAGCGCACATTGGACAGCTCCACCTTGCCGCCACGCTCCACGAACACCCTGAACGGGCCGTTGACCATGATGTCGGCCACGCGGTCGTCGTCCAGCAGCGGTTGCAGCGGGCCGAGGCCGAGCATGTCGTTGACCAGTTCCTGCGCCAGTATGTGCTGCTCGACGGCGTTCAGGTGCACGCGGCGGTCGGTGGCGATCTCGCTGATCAGCTTCTCCACCTCGGTGGCCAAGCGCTCGGGCGAGAGGGCGGCAACGGCCGTCGGCTCCAGCCGGGCAAGGCAGAAGATGCGCAGCTCGGCGATCGACTCGGGCGGCGCGCTCTGCGCGGCGGTGGCGACGCTGAGGCTGCCGGCGGGGTCGAGCCCGGGCTTCGCGGCCGGCGCCAGCGGTTCCGCGCCCTCCTGCCGGCGGCGGCCGAAGCCGATTGCACCAAAGCTCACTTGCTGCCCCCGAACAGGCGCCAGCCGCGACGGATCGGCGCGGATGCCGCCGCCTCGTCGCCCCGCTTGCCGGCGTCGAGCAGGCCATTGGAGGCGGCGAGGCCGGTCAGCTCCAGGATCGCCGCCCGCAGCGGGCTGCGGGCGGCGGCGGCGGGTTCGCCGAGGTTGATGGCGTTGGAGACCACGCGCGGCAGGTCGGGAATGGCAACGTCGACCTTCAGGCCGAGCGTGTCCTCCACCTGGCGGCGCTGCAGGCCGCCGGGCATGCCGAGGCGGTTCAGGACGATGATCGGGCGCTCCACCTGCTCCGGACCGCCGCGGATGCCGACCAGCTTCAGCGTGTCGCGAATCGAGATGAGGGAGGGAAGCATTACCACGACGCGCTGCTGCGCCTGCTCCAGAAGGTCGCGGCTGAAGCGCAGCCCGTTGAACGGCACGTCACCGATGATGAAGTTGTAGCGCCGGCGCAGGGCCGACAGCAGCGACGTGGCCGCACCGTCGGTATAGCTGGGCACGTCGCCGAGCGGCACCTCGCTGGACAGCACATGCAGGCGTTCCGAGACCGGCTGGGCGGCGCGCTCGGCCAGCAGGGCATCTATGCGGTCCGGGGTTTCGAGCGCCAGGCGCAGGCCGGAGCTGGGCGCGGTGTTGAGCAGGAAGGCGCCGGTGCCGCGATGCAGGTCGGCATCGAGCAGAACGGTGTGCCGGTTGCGCTCCGTGCCCAGGTGCCAGGCGAGGTTGGCCGCGAGCATGGAGGTGCCGACGCCGCCCTGCGCGCCGGTCATGGCGATCATCCGCCCGCCCATCACCACGCCAGTGCGGGCCTGTCCGCGCACGAAGGGTCCGAAATGCCGCGAGACGATGTCGCGGGTGAGCGGCTTGGCCAGGTACTCCATGGCGCCGAGGCCGCGCGTGACTTCCCGGTAGAAGGTGATGTCGTGGATATCGCCGACCACCAGCACGCAAACGTCGGGCTCCACCACCTCGGACAGGGCGCCGAGGGCGGCAAGAGGCTCGTCGTCGCCGCTCACGTCCACAACCAGGATGCGCGGGGTGGTCACCTTCTGCAGCATGGTAACGGCGGCCCGGATGCCACCGCGGCGCATGTCGCCGGATTCGAGCAGCAGGTCGGCCAGCCCGTCGCGCACCGCGGTCTCGGTGTGGGTATCGGCAAGGAAGGTCATCAGCTGCGGCCGGTCGTGGCGCACGGCCGACGGGGCGGGTCGGTTGGCCACGTCGGACATTAGCGGGGTGCCTCGCTGGCCGGACGCGTTTGGGCGCCGCCGCCCTGCTGCGGAGGCTGGGCCGGTGCCCCGGCCCACAGGCGATCCACGGCGGTGACGGGGGTGCGGAAGGACCCGCGCGTATTCTCACGCCCGCGGGCGAGGTCGGCGGGGTTGGCCACCGTGGCGGCGAGGTTCGCGTCGTTGACGCCGGCGGGTTTCCAAATCCCCTCCCGCTGGAAGGGATCGACCTGCACGCACCCTGCAAGCGCGAGTGCTGCGAGCAGCAGGGCCGAGGGAACGCCGATGTTGCGTGTCCGGGACATGGTCATGCTCACTGGAGGATGAAGCCGGGCCGGCCGGGCGCGCGGCCCGGCGCGGGGATCATGGAGGAGGGCAGGGCGGAGGCCGGTGGTGCGGCAACCGGCACCTGTCCGGTCTGGCGCATCAGCAGCAGCCGCTCGCGGTCATTGGGCGGGCTGTAGTTTTCGCCGGCCAGGCGCAGTTGCGTGGGGTCGCTGACCGGGCGGACGATGTAGGGGGTGACGAGGATCACCAGTTCCGTCTGGTTGCGGCGGAAATCGTCGGAGCGGAACAGCGCGCCCAGAACCGGCACCTCGCCGATATAGGGCACACCGGAGTTGGATTGGGTGACGTTGTCCTGCAGCAGGCCGGCAATGGCGAAGCTCTGGCCGCTGCCCAGTTCCACCATGGTCTCGGCGCGGCGCACGGTCAGCGCCGGGATCACGATGGCCAGGCCGTTGACCGACGACACGCGCACCGACCCCTGGTCGGTGAGCTGGCTGACCTCGGGCGTCACCTTGAGGTTGATGCGCCCGTCGGACATGACGGTCGGCTGGAAGGCGAGGTTCACGCCGTATTTCTTGAACTCGATGGTGATAGCGCCGTTCTGCTGGCCGATCGGGATCGGGAACTCGCCGCCGGCCAGGAAGCTCGCCGACTGCCCGGAAAGCACGGTCAGGTTCGGCTCGGCCAGAACGCGGGCGAGATTGTCGCGGGCCAGGGCGTCGATCAGCGCGTTGGCGTCCGTCGTTCCGGCGCGCAGCGTGTTGCTGGAGCCAAGCGCCGCCAGCCCGCTGCTGGTGAGGAAATCGAGCGAGAAGCGGCCAACGGAGCCGAGCGCCTGCCAGTTGACCCCGAGCGCGCGGGTCACGCTGCGCGACATCTCCGCGATGCGCACGCGCAGGGTGACCTGGACCGGCGAGGTGACCGAGAGTTGGTCCTCCACATTCTGCCCCTCGGGCGCGAAGCCGCGGGCAATCGAGATGGCGCGCGCGGCGTCCTCGGCATTGGCGACCTGGCCGGTGATCAGCAACCCCTTGGCCTGGGGCGTCACGCGGATGCGGGTGCCGGGCAGCACGCGGGCAATCGCCGCCTCGGCCTCGGTGGAAGCGAACGCGGCCGGGCGGATGAAGATATCGTACTCGGCGACCGCGAGCCCCTGGGAGTCGACCGCGGCGACCGTCGTGCGGCCGGGCCCGACGCCGAACACGAACAGCGTGGTGGCGCTGGCCGGCCGGACCTCGGCGATCTTGGGATCTGCAACGAACACGTTGGCGGCCGCGGCGGGAAGGGTGATCACGCCGCCGGTGCCGGCCTCGTAGCGCAGCTGGATGCGCGGGCCGGTAACCGGCGCCCGCGCGGCGGCCGGGGTGGTGGCCGCGACCGGGGCACCCGGGCGGGGCGGGGCCGGCACCTGGTCCGGCGGTTGCTGGGCATGGGTGGTATGCAGGGGAGCCGCGACCGCCACGAATGTGGCGAGCAGATAGCCTAGGCGGTGCGGTTGGCGCATCAGAACTTGAACTCCTTGCTGTCGCCCGTGCCGGAGTGGACACGCATGACATCGTTCCGAATCCGCGAAGGCTGCCGGGCCAGCGCCGACGACACGTCGCTGGCGAAGACCGTGGTGTATTCGTCGGTCGCGGAGTCGGAACTCTCCGAGGACCGCACACTAAGCGAAAGTCGGCCGATTCGCGTGGCCACCTGTACTCGCTGCACCTGTTCGCCCGTCACTTCGATGGTCACTGTGCGTGCCGTGTTGCCCTCCGCCCCGCCCGGCAGGGTGCCCTGGACCATCTGCTGGTCAATGGCGATGACGCGGGCGTTGCGCTGCACCGTCTCGGCGGCAACGCGCCGGCCCAACGGCAGGGTCGGATCGTCGATCGTCTGGGTCATGATCACGTCCACCCGGTCGCCGGGCCAGATCAGCCCCGCGGTGCCGCTGACCGCATCGACCCCGATCGTCACGGCGCGCATGCCGGGCGCGAGCACCGCGGCCAGGAAGCCATGGTCGCCCGGGCGCATGATATCGGCCGCCAGCAGTGGCGCCCCGGCCGGAATGCTGCGCCGGACCATCGCGCCTACCATGGCGTGGCGGTTGGCCACGCTGTCCTGGCTGGCGCCATCGGGTAGGCTTTCCTCGAAAATCTCGCGGGCGGTGACCTCCTCCGGCTTCAGCAGGCTGCCCGCCCGCACGGCGCGGCCGGCGACGAGAACCATGAACTTCGCCACAGGCTTCGGCGCCTCGACCAGAACGACGGGTTCAGGCTCCGGCGCCTTGGGCGGCTCAACCGCGGCCACGGCGGGGGGGGTGCGGGTGGAGACCCAGGCAATGATGCCGAAGCCGCCGAGACCCAGGGCCATCATGGCGAAAAGGACAATGCGCAGGACCATGGTATGCCTCTTGAACGGGCGCGATCAGGGGAACGCGGCAAGGCTGCCGATGGCGATCGCCACCGCGTAGGGCAGGGCCGCCCCGCGGGACAGGCGCCATCGCTCGGCACGCAGGGCGCGGCCGATGAAACCGTGCGGACGCCGGGCAGCAGGTAGCGGCGAAGGCCGCGGCACCAGGCGGCGCGCGGCGATATAGATCAGGGCAAGCACACCACCGGCGATGCCGACGGCGGTGATCATTGGGAACACTGAAAGCGGTGGCACCAGCACGGCGCAGGCGCCGAGCAGCTTCACGTCGCCCCCGCCCATCCAGCCGCGCAGCCAGCACAGCAGCGCCAAGCCGAAAACGAGGCCGCCCGCCAGCAGCGCCCAGGGCCAGGAGCCGTCCATGACGCGCAGCGCCAAACCCACCACGGCGAGTGCCACGGGGATGGCGTTGGGGATGAGGCGGGTCAGTATGTCCAGGCACGCCGCGACGATGAGCAGTGCCGCCGCAAGCACGATCAGCGCGTCGGACAGGAACAGGATGAAGGCATTGGATGCGAGCGGCAGCGCGGTCACGGCAGACATCCTGTCCTGGGGGTCCGTGGCTCGGAAAGGCGCGCGGCGCGGCGACGGATCTCGCCGCCGCGCCATGTGAAGCTTCAGAAGTTCAGCTTGTTGAAAGCGTTGACGAGACGGCCCGACAGCGCGCCGAAGGCAGTGGCCAGGCCGACGGCGAGAATGCCGGCGATCAGGCCGTATTCCATGGCGGTCACGCCACGACGGTCGGAGACAACGCTCTTGGCGATCTTCAGGATTTCGAACATGGGATGGTTCCTTACAAAGGTTAAAGTTGCTGTGCCGTCTGCGGAACCGACCGCAAATCGGCACCTCGACACGACTAGAAGTTCAGCTTCTCGAAGGCGTTGACCAGACGACCAGACAGCGCCGTGAAGGCAGTTGCCAGGCCGACGGCGAGGACGCCGGCGATCAGGCCATACTCCATGGCAGTCACGCCGCGACGGTCCGCGACAACGTTCTTGACGATCTTCAGAATGGTGGTCATGGGACTCTCTCCTGCTTCTTTCGGACCGCCTGTCCTGCTCCAGGGTGGGTATTCCTGGATACGAACGGCGACCGGCCAGTGGCAGGTGGAAGATACCGCGCCGCAATTACAAAAGGCTTACAGCCCAACGAGATTATTGAACTGAAGATATTTAAATTTGATTAAGAGCATTAGGCATACCCGTAAATATTCACCATCAGGGCGAAAAAAGACAAGCCCCGCCGTGTCAGGCGCGCCGATCTCGTTGTATGGGCGAAGCGAAAATCGGAAGGCGGGATCGCCGGACTACGGCGCCGGACTGTTCGCCTGGGCGAGGGCGGGCATGCCGGCCTGAACGATCGGGGCAGGTGGCGGCATGGCTACGCGGGCCGGGCCGGTGCCGGGGCGCGATGGCGTCCATACGCGGATCGCCGCCTCGGGTGCCGAGAGGTCGGGGCCGGAGATGCGGATCACCACGGGGCCGACGCGCCGCGATGGCCGAGGCGTCGCGGCCGGGGTTGCCGGCGCCGTGGCCCCGGATAGGTTCCATGCGGCAAACACGCGGGCGCGGTAGGCGTCGCCGCGTTCGGTCGTGGCGGAGTGGTAGGCAGCTACGGCTGCTTCCCAGCTCCCGAGGCGTTGATGAAGGGAGTGCAGGAAGGCACCCGCATAGGCGGCGTTGGCGGCGGGGTCGAACCCATCCTCGATCTGCCGGAAGGCCAGCGGGTGGTGAAACAGGTTCACTTGGAAACAGCCGATGTCGATACTGGCGGTTCCCGCGGCCCGCAGCGCGCGCACGGCGGCGGCGGCGGTGGCGGCATCGGCGAAGAATTGGCCCTGGCCGGCGGCGTTGATGGTCCAGGGCCAGGGGGCAAACGCCCCGGTCGTAGGGTCCCGCCGCCCGCTTTCGACCCGCCCGATGGCGCGCAACAGGCCGGGTGGCAAGCGAAGTTCCGCCTCGGTGCGCGCGCCCGCCTGGTCGCAGGTTCCGCCTTCCGTTCGCGGTGTGGGAGAAGGCGGGGCAGTAACATTCGGGGCCGCCTTAACAACAGGAGCCGCCGCCGCAAGCATCGCGGCGAGTGCGGCGGCCACGCGAGGCGCAACGCGGCGGCCGGGCGCGGGGCGGGGCAGGTGGCCGTGGGCGCTCACGGAATGATCCAGATTTCCTGTCCGTCCTGGCCGCCCGTTCTGGGGACCCTCAGTGGTTTTCTAGGCGCGGTCGCCCGAGTCCGGGAACCTTCGAGTCCGGGAACCTTTGTCAGTGCATCATGGCGGCGTTGTCGGCGCGGACCGGGCGGTCGATCGCCGGCTCGTTGACCAGGGATTCGCGCACAATGTAGCCGGCACCCCACACCGTGGTGACGAGCGCGCCGACGCCGGAGGCGGCCAGGCGCTTGCGCAGGCGGTGCATCAGCACGTCGATCGATTTGATTTCCGGCTCGTCGATGTCGCCATACAGCATGTCCATCACCGCGGACTTGGTCACCAGCGTGTTCTTGCGCAGGATCAGCAGTTCCAGCACCCGATGTTCAGTGGGCGAAAGATGAAGTTCCCGCCCATGTGCGGTGGCCAGGCGGCTGTCCATATGCAGTTCCACCGGCCCGGCGCGCAGCACGGAGCGGGTGAAGCCGCCGGAGCGACGGACGACGGCGCGCAGGCGGGCAGCAAGTTCGTTACCGTCGATCGGCAGGGTGATCACGTCGTCCGCGCCGATGTCGAGCAGGCGGGCGCGGTCCCGTGGGGCGATCTGCCGGCCGATCGCAACCACCGGCAGGCGGCTGCCGGCGGCGCGCAGGCGGCGGACGAACTCGGTGCAGACCGGGTCGGTCATCGCCGTGTTGAACAGCACCGCATCGAACGCGTAGAGACGGGCGAACTGAAGCGCCTCCTCGCCGTTGGCGGCACGATCGAGGACGAAGCGATGCGATGCGAGCAGGGCGACAACGTCGCTGGTCTGGCCGGTATCCATCGAAGTGAGGAGAATTCGCATTGGCTACATACCCCGTTGTTCGTTGTGGCGATCATTGCTCCGGGGGGGGAGGGTTGGCATAGTCGGCCAGGAGGATGAACGGGGGATGAATGCGCCTCATACCCTGGGATGAGATCGGACAAAAGGGGATGAGGCGGCAGACGATGGCCCTTCGCAACCAGCACGCGGACGCCGGGCGCGGCCTGCCGGACCCTCAGGAGATGCCGTGACGCCGCCTCCCTCTTCGTTGCCGAACCTAGACGAAACGACGACAGTACAGACGGGTACTCGTGGTTTTCCAGCCCCTTTCCCGCCGCATGCGCCACCGCCCGGGGCGTTGGCGGCGGGGCGGCTTGGGGGGTGGGACCTCTGGCTGTGCTTCCTGATTGCCGCGGCGGTGGATGTCGTGGTGGGTGGGCGGATGCTGTCGGGCGTGCTGGCGGGTGGGCTGGTCAATCCCGACAGTTACATGCGCCTCGTCCGTTTGGATGACATTATTACAAAGGCTGTAGTACTGGACTCGGTGTTTCGCGACGGTTCCGGACGCGGCACGCAACTGCACTGGTCGCATCTGGTCGACAGCCTGCTCGTGCTGCTGGCCCAGCCGCTGCGCCTGTTCCTGCCGTGGCGGGAGGCTCTGCATGTCGTGGCGGCCGCCTTTGGGCCGCTTGGGGTGGGGGCGCTGGGGGCTGCTTCGGCCTGGGCGGTCGCACCGCTGGCGGCTCGGCGGTTCGTATGGCTGGCGCCGTTGGCGGCTGCCCTGGCACCGGCGATCGCGGGCTACGGCATTCCCGGCGTGCTGCATCATCATGTGGCGCTGATGGTTGTCGTGACGATGATGGGCGGCTGGGTGCTGCGCGCCGCGATGGCGCGGCCGCAGGCGGGTGCGGGGATCGCGCTCGGGGCGTGGTCGGCGGTGGGCGTGTGGTTCACGCCCGAGGCGATGCCGTTCATCCTGATGGGCTTCGCTCTGGTCTGGATCGCCTGGCTGGAGGCACCGCGCGATGGGCTGGGCGCGCGGATGGTGCGCGAGGCCGGGTTTGGGTTCCTGCTGGCTGTTTTGCTGATCCTGCTGGTCGATGCGCCGCACCCAGACGGCTGGGCGGCGGTGCCGGACCGCATCAGCGTGGTGCACCTGGCGATGGCAGCGGCGATGGCGCTGGCGGGAGCGTTGAGCTGGGGCATCGATGCGCTGCGGCTGGGCCGGGTGGCGCGGCTGGCGGTGGGCGGGATGGCCGGGGCGGTCTGCGTTGGTGGCTGGATCGCGTTGTTCCCAGGCCTGTTGCGTGGCGCCGAGGGGTTGCTGGACGAGGCGACGGCGGAGCTGTTCTTCCGCGGCATTTCGGAGATGCAGCCGGTGAGGGGCGTGGCGGAATCGCTGGCCTTCCTGTTCGGTGGCGCCGCGGCGGCGGTCGTGATCGCGGCGCTGGCATGGCGGGCGCAGAGCCTGGCGGGGCTGGCGGCGGCGGTGGCGGCGGTTCTGCTGGTGGGGTTCAGTGTGCAGCACGTGCGCTTCGCCTCCTATCCGGCGTGCCTGGCGGTGGCGTTGCTGCCGGTGCTGCTGACGCGGCTGACCGCGGCGCTGTCGGGGCAGGCGGAATCGCGGCTGGCCCTGGCACGCGTTGGCACGATCGCGGCGTTCGTGCTGGTGCCGCCGTTGGGCAGCGCGGTGGCCACGCGCAACGATGCGCCGTCGCCGGGCATGGCGGGGGCGGCATGCCCGGTGACTGGGGCGGTGGGCCTGTTGGCGCCGCATGCCGGGCGGGTGGTATTGAGCGATGTCAACGACGTGCCGGAGATCCTGTATCGCACCGGGGTGAAGACGGTGGGCTCGCTGTATCATCGCAGTCCGGAGAACTTCCTGCGGCTGCGGGCGGCATGGCGCAGCGTGCCGGAGCGGGATGGCCCGGCGCCGCTGCGGGCCGCCGCGGTGGAGTTGGTGTTGCATTGCAGAGGGCCAAGGCAGGGGGCGCTGGTGGGCGATCTTTCGGACGGGACGCTGCTGGACCTGCTCGACGCCGGGCGGCCGCCTTCCTGGTTGCGCGAGATAGGGCGGGGGCCGGTGGGGCATGTGTTGTACGAAGTGGTTCCCTAGGCGGGCGTTGTCGGGCGAGCAGGGCGGTGCGACGATGGGCTTATGATCGCGCCGTTCTCTCCGCTTGTTCGCGCCACCGGGGCGCCGCCCATTCCCGCCGCCCGCGCGTGGGCCGCCCGGTATCGCGGGCAGGCGGGGCCGGCGATTGACCTGACGCAGGCGGTGCCGGGGTATCCGCCGCATCCCGAGCTGCTGGCGAAGCTGGCCGAGGCGGCAGCGACGCGGGCGGGGGCGGGGTATGGCGATATTTTCGGCGACGAGGCGTTGCGGGCGGCGTTGGCCGAGGATCTCGGCCTGCGGTACGGGGCGGCGTTCTCGGCGGAGCAGGTGGCGATCACGGCGGGGTGCAACCTGGCCTTTGCGATGGCGATGACGGCGATTGCGGCGCCAGGGGCGGCGGTGATGCTGCCGGCACCTTGGTATTTCAATCACCAGATGGCGCTGCAGATGCAGGGCGTGGGCGTGGTTCCTTTGCCGTGCCGGGCGCAGGCCGGGTTCGTGCCCGATGCCGGGGAGGCAGCGCGGCTGCTGACGCCGGAGGTGCGGGCGATCGTGCTGGTAACGCCGAACAATCCGACCGGGGCGGTTTATCCGCCCGAGGTGATCGCGGCGTTTGCGGCGCTGTGCCGGGCGCGGGGGCTGTGGCTGGTTCTGGACGAGACATATCGGGACTTCCTGCCGGGCGAGGCGACGCCGCATGGGCTGTTCGCCGATCCGGACTGGGGGGACCATGTGGTCCACCTGTATTCGTTCTCCAAGGCGTATTGCGTGCCGGGGCACCGCGTGGGGGCGATCGCCGCGGGGGCTGCGATGCGGGAGCAGTTGGCCAAGGTGCTGGACACGATGCAGATCTGTCCGCCGCGGGCCGCCCAGGCGGCGCTGACCTGGGCGGTGGCGGCGTTGCGGCCGTGGCGGGAGGGGAACAGGGTGATCATGGCGGGGCGGGCGAAGGCGTTTGCGGCGGCGATGGTGGGGGTCAATGCGTGGCAGGTCGATGCTCTGGGCGGGTATTTTGCCTATCTGCGGTTGCCGGACGCCGCACCTGACGCCCTTGAGGCGGCGGAGCATCTGGCGGCGGAGCGCGGGTTGATGGGGCTGCCGGGGCCGTTTTTCGGGCCGGGGCAGGGGCGGCATATAAGGCTGGCGTTCGCCAATGCGGAGCCCGAGGCGATCGCGCGCGTGCCGGAGCGGCTTGCGGGGCTGTGGACGTAGCGCCTAGGCTTGGCGGGAGCACCGGCGGTCCACGCCGGCGGAACCGGGAGAGAGACGACCCCATGCGCGCAGCCATCCTCCATGCCCCCAACCAGCCGCTGACCATCGAGACCGTCGAGGTCGCCAAGCCGAAGGCCCGCGAGGTTCTGGTTCGCACCGCCTTTGCCGGGCTGTGCCATTCTGACCTGCACATGATGGAGGGGTTGTACCCGTATCCGACGCCGGTGATCCTGGGCCATGAGAGTGCCGGGGTGGTGGAGCAGGTGGGGTCCGACGTGACCTATCTGAAGCCCGGGGACCATGTGATTTCGTGCCTTTCGGTGTTCTGCGGCACCTGCGCCAACTGCACCACGGGGCATCCCAACATTTGCGACAATACCGAGGTGAAGCTGCTGCCGGGTGCGGCGCGGCGGTATTCCTGGAAGGGCCAGGTGGTGCACCAGTTCGCCAATCTTTCCTCCTTCGCGGAGCAGATGCTGGTGCATGAGAATGCGCTGGTGAAGGTGGATAAGGACGTGCCGCTGGATATCGGCGCGCTGGTGGGCTGCGGCGTGGTGACGGGCGTGGGTGCTGTGTTCCATGCGGCGAAGGTGGAGCCGGGCAGCACGGTGGCGGTGATCGGCTGCGGCGGGATCGGGCTTTCGGCGGTCAATGGCGCGGCGGTGGCGGGTGCGAGCCGGATCATCGCGATAGACACCGTTTCCTCGAAGCTCGACGTGGCGAAGCAGATGGGTGCTACCGATGTGATCAATGCGTCCAACATGGACGTGGTGGCCGCCGTGAAGGAGATGATGGACGGGATCGGGGTGCATTATTCGTTCGAGGCGATCGGGCACAAGGTGACGGCGGAGCAGAGCTTCGCGATGCTGCGGCCGGGCGGGGTTGCGACGATCATCGGGATGGTGCCGTACGGGACGAAGATCGAGCTTCACGGCGCCGATTTTTTGCGCGACCGGAAGATCCAGGGCACCTCGATGGGCGGCAACCGGTTCCGCGTGGACATGCCGCGGATGTTGACGCTGTGGAAGCAGGGGCGGCTGAAGCTGGACCACCTGATCACCGGGCATATCAAGCTGGAGCAGATCAACGAGGGCTACGCCCAACTGAAGTCCGGCGCGCCGCTGCGCAACCTGATCAAGTTCGACTCGTAATCGAAACGAAAGAGGGCGCGGCGACGCGCCCTCGGCTTCGAGGATTTTTTTCGGCTTGGGGCGGGCGGCGGGCCGGGGTGGGGCGCGCGCCGAGGCCGGAACGCGGGCGTACGGGCGCAGGATGGCGCGTCGGCGCATGCCGCGGCGGGGATGGCCGGGGAGAATCCAGTCGGGGATGAGGCCGAGGGCGACAGCCGCGGCATGGCCCGGGGCGTCGGGGGCGAAGGCGGCTGCGAGGCTGGCGGTGCGGCGCAGCAGGAGGCGCCGGGCGCGGGCCGCGCCGGCAGTGTCCAGGTTCTGGCCGGGGAGGGCGAGCAGGAGGGTGAGGATCAGCGCCTCCAGCCAGGCGAGCAGGCACAGGTTCCCAGCCGGAGCATCTTGGGTGCTCCGGTGGATGGCCTGGGTGGCCTGGGGGGATTGATTTGCTGACATCGAGGGAATTCTAATAACTGTCGAGACCGAAGGAAAGGGATTTTTTCCGGTTTTGTGCGGTGGGTGGGAGGAAGCAAGGGAAGCGGTTCGTCGCCGTTGACAGTGCGGGCGGCGCGGGCCATTCCGGGCTTACCGCGACGCGGTTGGGAAGTGAATTGCATGAACCAGACGGCCTTGATCGAGACGGTTGCCGCGTATTGGAACCGGCGGCCCTGCAACATCCGCCACTCGCGCGCGCCGGTCGGGTCGCGGGAATATTTCGACGAAGTGGAGCAGCGGAAATACTTCGTAGAGCCGCATATCCCGGGGTTCGCCCAGTTCGACCGCTGGCGCGACAAGCGGGTGCTGGAGATCGGCTGCGGGCTGGGGACCGACGCCGCGAATTTCGCGCGGGCCGGGGCGGAATATACCGGGGTCGAATTGTCGGCGGTGAGCCTGGCGCTGGCGAAGCAGCGGTTCGAGGTGTTCGGGCTGGACGGCACGTTCGTGAATGCCAATGCCGAGCAGCTGAGCGAGCATGTGCGGCGGGCGAGCTTTGACCTGATCTATTCGTTCGGGGTGATCCATCACACGCCGAGCCCGGAGGCGGTGATCCGCCAGGCGCGGCAGGCGATACGGCCGGATGGGGAGTTCCGGCTGATGCTGTACGCACGCGATTCGTGGAAGGACACGATGATCGATGCGGGGTTCGACCAGCCGGAGGCGCAATCCGGCTGCCCGATCGCCTTCACCTATTCGCAGGCGGAGGTGCGGCACCTGCTGCGGGCGAATGATTTCCTGGCGACCGAGATCACGCAGGACCACATCTTTCCATACGTGGTCGAGAAATACGTGAACTACGAGTACGAGTTGCAGCCGTGGTTCGCGGCAATGCCGCAGGGGATGTTCCGGGCGCTGGAGCGGCGGTTCGGATGGCACATGCTGATTGTCGCCAAGCCGGCATGACGTGCCGCCGCCGGGTGGCGATTGGCTTATGAAAGGGAAGCAAGGCTGTGCTCTGCCCAGACCCGCCAGGGGCCAAGCCCCATAAGCGCGAAGATAAGCTAAGGCTGGGCTCTGCCCAGACCCGCCAGGGGCCGAGCCCCTGCCCCTCAACATTTTATAATTTTTGGGGTTCCACGCGCCGTCGGCCCTTGGGGGGTCCCGGGAAAAGCCCTGGTCTTGCCTATTTCTTGCCTTTTCTTCGCGCCTATGGGGCCAAGCCCCTGGACCTTGTCCTTTAGAAAATCTAAGGGCTGTCAGCCCTTTTTGGGTCTCTCGCGGCGCGCTTGCGGCGCGACGGCAGAGCCCTGGCCTTGCCTGAATTCATGGGTCAAGAATTTCAGGGCTTGGTATAATGCCAACCCCTGTATCAATTGACACATGTTATACCAACTGGCCAAATGACTGACGCATCAAGAGAGAAAAGGCCAGGGCTTTGCCGTCGCGCCGCAAGCGCGCCGCAAGAGACCCACCAAGGGCCGGCGGTACTTGAACCCCATTCATTTTCAATGAGTTGAGGTCCAGGGGCTCGGCCCCTGGCGGGTCTGGGCAGAGCCCAGCTTTGCTTGCGTTGCTTTCTTTATATCAGTCAAAGTTATCGAAGCCTAAATTTACTTAGGATCTCGTATT
>JANPIH010000128.1:0-5401 GCA_031424895.1 Rhodospirillales bacterium | reverse complement strand
GCTGGCCGCGGAACGACTGCGTCTGCCATGTCTGGGTGTAGCTGAACCGGACGCCGTTCTAGATGACGGCAACCCCGCTCTCGATCGCGCCGAGCAGCCAGTTGCGCCCGACGCGCGGGGAGGATTGCAGCAGCGTGCCGTACAGGAACAGGTCGCGCGCCTCGACCTGGCTGGAGAGGCCGCCGAACACGTACCACGCCAGCCCGGGTGACGCGACGAAGGCGTCGCCGCCGGTGACGCCGGGGCGGATGCGGGCCACGCCGAAGTCGCGGTCCAGCCCCTGGCCCAGGCGCAGGATGAAGCCGCCCTGCACATAGCCGCGCACCGTGCCCACGCCGGCGGTCAGCGAGGGCAGCATGTCGGCCTCGAGGCCGCCGGCACGGGAGAGGCCGATGCGCCAGGTGCGCACGGTCAGCAGCTGCAGTTGCGGCTCGCTGGGCAACTGCGCGCCCCAGCCGTTGTTGGCGGGAATGCGGATCAGCTCGTGCCAGCCGTTCTGCACGAGGCGGCCCAGCGCGGCCGGGCCGGTGAGGCCGACCGTGACGGCAACGAAGTTGCGGCTGTTGGCGGTGTCGTGCAGCACCGAGAAGGTGCCCGCGAGGTAGCCGGCGAGGGGGCGGTCGCGCGGGTCGGGCGGGGTGCGGCGGATATCCGCGGGCGTGTAGATCTGGTGGTTGACGTTGATGCTGATGCGGGTGATGCCGTCGCCTAAGACGGTGCGCGATGCCTCCGCCACCGCATCGGGCACCCCGTCGGTCCCGAAGGTCCAGCCGAGGCGCAGGCCGTTGGTGTAGAACCGGTCGGACCCGCCGCGCGTGGTGGTGATGGCATCGTTCTCGCCCTGGATGGTCCATACCGCGCCGGGCTGCGGCGCGGGTCCGGCGGCGCAGAGCAGGAACGCGGCGGCAATGCCGAGCAGGGCCCGTCCGGGGAGGAGGAGGCGTGCCGGCCGTTTCGTTGCGATGCGCATGCGAGGTCCGATCGGGAGGAAGAAGGGGCAGGCCAGGGGCCGGCGCATCGCGGTGGCCGCGGGGTCGTGCGGCCCCGACATGCGACGCGCCGGCGCGGGATGCTGTCGGCTAGATGCGCCCGAGCAGCAGCAGGACCACAATGACGATCAGCACGCCGCCCAGGCCGCCGCTGGGCAGGTATCCCCAGCTGGCGCTGTGCGGCCATTGCGGCAGGACGCCGACCAGCATCAGGATCACGACGATAAGCAGGATGGCACCAAGGTTCATGACATGCGTTCCTGTTGCATGCGGGACCCTGCCGCATCGGGCAGGGCCGCCTCTGGCCGGGGGTGCATATGGAAACCCGCATGTCGTGCCGGCGCCGGCTGCATCAGGTTTGGACCTGCACCAGGTGTGGGCTTGCATCAGGCGATGGCATGGAACGTCGTGTAGGTGCTTCCGCTGTTTGCATCGAAGCCCGAAGTCTGCGTCATTTTGCCGCTGGTTAGATCGGCCATGCTCAAGCCAGCAAAGGTCATCGAGGCCGTTGGCATGTTCGCACTGGTGGCATGCAGCGTCAGGCCTGTGTAGCCGACGGCCCCCTGGTTCTCCGTGAAGGTGAACATAACCACGTCCGGCGTGGCACCCCAAATCGTCGCAGTATCGCCCGCCTGGAAGTCGACGATCGTGTTCCAGGTTTCCGCCGCCGCATTGCGAGCGTCGACAAAGAACGTGTCCGCACCGCTGCCGCCGGTCAGGAAGTTCGACCCGGTCCCGCCATCTAGCACATTGGTGCCGCTGCTGACGGCGATGGCATCGTCGCCGGCGCCGGAGTGGATGAACCAGTTGCCAGTCGCGGCCGACACGTTGACATTGTCCGGCGTGATCAGAATGTACTCCTGCTCGATATCGGCGACCGGCCCTGTGTAGGCCGCGCCGACCACACCGATGTCCTGGCTCGTCGTCACGTTATAGGCAGCGATCGACTCGACCGCGAGCGTGCCGACCGGGTTGACCACCCCACCCGCCAGGTTCGCCGCGTTGCCGGCCAGGTCGGAGACGGTCGCACCGTTCAGGTTGGTGGCCGCCACCGCCAGGTCTGCAGTGTCCTGGCCGGACGAGACGGTGTAGCTGAACGTCAGCACGCCGGTGCCCGAGCCGGAGACATAGGACGCCACCGCGCCATTGTTCAGCGACAGGGTGGGGGTTCCGCCGGCCGTATCGACCGCCACGGCTTCGCTGAATGCCACGGTCAGAGCGATCGTCGCGGCATAGCCTAGCACCGCATTGGCCGGGCCGGCGGTGATCGTCGCGATCGTCGGCGCGGTGGCGTCCAGCACGACGGGGCCGGTCGGCGACGAGGCCACGCTCTCGGTGGCACCGAGCAGGTCGACATAGCTGGCCGTGGCGGTGATGACGGTGCCGATCTGTGCCGCGCCCAGAACCAGGGTCACCCCGGTCGCGCCGGGGATGTCGATGCCATCCGCCTGCCACGTATAGGTGATCGTGCCGAGCCCGTCCGGATCGGCCAGAGTGTTCGCAGCCGTCAGGGTCGCACCTGCCTCTAGCGTGCCACTGATGGTGACGGCGCCGGTCGGGGCGCTGTTGAACAGCAGGCCCTCGAACCCGGAGACCGTATCGGTGCCGTCGGGCGAGAAGCCGCGGTTGTCGACGATGGTCGATGTCCCGTCGCCATTGTCGGTGACGGTATAGTCACTGGATCGGCCGGAGAAGACGAGCGTGTCGGTGCCAGCGCCGCCGTTCAGGATGTCGTTGCCGGCGCCTCCCTTAATGCTGTCGTTGCCGGCGCCACCGTTCAGCGTGTCGTCGCCGGCGCCGCCGGCCACCACGTCGTCGCCGTCGCCGGTCGTGACCGTGTCGTTGCCGCTGCCGGTGACGATGGTGAAGGCCTCGACGCCCTCGAAGTTGACGGTGCTGGCAACGAGGTCGGCGAACTGCCCGACATAGCCGGTGGCAAGGTTGCCGCCGGTGATGCCGCCGCTGACATTCGTGGTCATCGCGGCGTAGTCGACGATCAGCCGGTCGTTGCCGGCCCCCGCATCCACCGTGTCCGCACCGCCGCGAACAGTGATGACATCCGTGCCGGCGCCGGCAACGATGGTGTCGGCCCCCGTGCCGGACAGGATGGTGTCATCGCCGGCCCCGGAGGTGAGCACGTTGGTGCCGTTGCCGCCGTCGATAACGTTGCCGCCGTCGAGTGCCGTGATGGTGTCGGCATCGTTGCCGCCGGTGATCGTGTTGGCGCCTTGTCCGGCCGTGATCGTGTTGGCCCCATCGCCGGCGGCGATGATGTCGTCGCCGCTGCCGGTCGTGATGGTGTCCGCACCGGCCCCGGTGAGGACAGTGAAATGCTCGATGGTGCCGTCGGTGACGGTCACCGTGCGGCCGCCGCCGCCGGCCTCGGTGAAGTTCGACGTCGAGTTACCGGTCACCGCACCGGCGGCAAGCCGATAGTCGACGACCAGCCGGTCGATGCCCAATCCACCATCGACCGCATCGACGCCGGCACTGACGGTGATCAGGTTGTTGCCGGCGTTGCCGACAATTCCGTTCGCGTCGACGGCATCGCGGATTTCGATCGGCGCCGTGCCGGCGGCGGTGAACACCGCGACCCCGACGCCCAGCTGCAGCACGATGCCGGTCGAGCTAGCATCGCTTTGGACCGTCATGCCACCCTGCGTGACGGTCGCGGTCTCGTTGCTGTAGCCAGGCTCGAGCTGGATGGTGTCGTTCGCAAGGGCAGCGGCCATTGCCTGGGCGATGGTGGGATAGAGGGAGTTGGGGCCAACGAGAAGAATGGCCATAAGCTTTTCCTATCGCAGGGATGGCAGGGGATTTGGCCCAAGCCGATCGCCGCAGTTGCCGAGGGGCTACCTCGGCGTGTTGCCGAGGCGTTTTAGAAAGACTGCGCAGCACCCCGCGTTGTGTGCGTCCTACTGACGTCCACCAGATGGTCATTCGCCCTCCCTGGCGCCGTCATTCGGGCGCGGGATAGCAAGCGAAGTCCACCGATGCAGACGACGGCGCTCTGGTTGTCATTCAGGAACGAGGTATTGCGGCGTGTAATCGCGCCATGGCGCGGTCGGACTTTGTCCGGGGGGGGCGCATACGGCGGAGCCCCGGTAGAAGCAATGCGGAAAGTGAATGATTCTCGTGTCGAAAGTGCGGCCTCCTGAAATGTGCAACGTCGGGTGAACTTCTACCCCACAAGATCTGCGGTACGGCGTCCGCTTTGCGATGAAATTTGATCCCTCTAGATTGGGGAACCGACGTTCGCCACAAATTCAACGTATCATTGCAATATAGTCACGTCAACATATTATACTGATTCGTACCCACTTTATCGTGATGACTGGCGGCTGATAACTGCTCAGGCGCCAACCTCTCGTCCAAGGCTATGGCCGAGTTTGCGCCCATTGACAGCTTCTGGGATCGCCAAACTCTATCACAGCCGGCCAGTTCCAGCTGCTATGGCATCCGGGAGGGGGGTAGATGGGCATTTACCCACGGAGCGCTCCGAGTTTGACATAAGAGACAAGTACTCCGCCTCGAATGGCTCAACGTAATGTGGTTGTGCGAATCTGATAGGAAACGGAACAATAATTGCCGCCACGGCTGACACCCTATATATTGGTATTTCGTAACGAAAATACTACATCGTACGCACCCTGAATTCTGCTCACGTTCACGTGAAACTGCTCGCAGCTCAGGCTTCACAGCCACACTGTGGCTTTTGCATTACGCCCGGCAGTTTGGCTTGTATTCTGAGCAGGCAGTGGAGCTTGGCAGCTCATCCTTTGATGGCGTCGGCCTGCTGGAACATCTGATCGATTTTGTCAGGTGCGAGGCCAATGATCGTTGCCAGTTCGGCCAAGAACGCGCTATCGCGCTGCCATTCGGACGCTCCTTCCCACGCATCATGAGCGCGGCCGCCTGCGGACTTGACCGCACTTTCCACTATTTCCAACAGCCCCGCCTCACGCAGGGCGGCCTTGCCCTTCCAGGCCGGGATGCTGACCGGCACAGGGCGCGCTGCAGGCGCGGGAACAGGCCGCAGTCCCCAGATGCGCGACGGCGTCGCCGGCGCGATCTGCGACGCGGCGAATGCTGGATCCATGTTCCGGGCATGCCAGGCGAGGTTGACGTGGAAGCGCGGGTCCACAATCTCGCCCGCAACCGGGGCGTCACCGTCTCCGATGCTGGGTGGGCCAATCAGAGCCCCTACCATGTCGAGTGCAACGCCGTGCGGCAGTTCGGGCGCACTATGGGTCACCGGCCAGTCGGCGGCGGCGCAAGCATCTAGAAACGCAGCTCGGTTGAGGAAGCGATGATAGGTCGTGGTCCACATGGCGGGCGGCTCCTAAGGCGCAGTAAGCTGCTGCAGCAGGGCGTCGGAGACAGTAACCGGTGCAACAGTAAAGGCGCGGTGC
>JANPIH010000127.1:0-37157 GCA_031424895.1 Rhodospirillales bacterium | reverse complement strand
CCCAACCAAACGAGTCAACCCCCCCCCCGCCCACCGTTACACCCTCGGCCCCCGGCGGTCGGTATGAGGATCTCCGCCACCTGCGCGTCGGTCAGGGTGTGGCCGAAGATGTCGCGATAGAAGGCGTGCGTCTCGGCCGCGAGGTCGATGCCGCGCATGCGTGCCGGATGGAAGTGGCTCGCCGCCCACAGCACGGTCAGAGGCTGCTCGGCGGTGCGGTTCGACCACGTGTGCGCGCCGACCGGGACCACCAGCACCCGCCCGGCCCGCACGGCCGCCAGCCGCGACAGCACGGCGTGACGGTGGACGAAGGCGGTGGCCCGCGGATCGGTCACGATCAGGATGTCGGGGTTCCACAGCACCACCTGCTCCAGCGACAGGCTGCGGCTTTCGGCGCTGCGGCCATCGTCGGTCACGCTGATGCCGCCGGCCATCGGGATCCACCATTCCGCGATCAGCCGCGGCTGGGTCAGCGTGTCGGGCTGGAGATACAGCACGCGGGGTCGCGGCGCCCCATGTACCGCCTCGGCCGCGCGGGCGATGGTGCGGTTGAAAGTCGCGGTATAGGCGGCGGCGCGCGCGGGGTCGGCGAAGACCTCGCCCAGCACCGCCATGCAGGCCTTCACATCCTCCGGCCGGCGCCAGGCGAGGAACACCACGGGGATGCCGCGGCTGGCGAGCAACTCCACGCTCTCGCGATGCATGGTCAGCACGACATCGGGCCGGGCGAGCAGGATGGCTTCCAGGTTTGGCTCGCGCGTCGGCAACTGCATCGCGGGCATGCGGGGCAGGTGCGGCGCGAAGACCGTCTGGAACTTCCAGTGCGGGCGCGCGAAGTCGGCCAGCCCGTTGATCAGTGTCGCCCCCTGGCCCATCGCGAAGACGAAGCTGTTCAGCACCGGCAGCGACCCCAGGGTCACCACGCGCGCGATGCGCGCCGGCAGCGCGACCTGGCGTCCGGCCATGTCGGTCACCACCCGGTCCCGCGCCAGCGCGCGGCCAAAGGGCAGGGTGCCGGCCAGCGTCATCACGCTGCGGCGGGCCAGCGACGGCATGCGCGTCATCCCGCCGGCATCACCGGCACGCACAGCACCTGGCCGCGTGCCCGGCCGTCAGGGATAGCGACCACCTCGATCGGGGTGCCGTAGAGCGCCTCCAGCGTGGGCGCCGTCAGCAGGTCGCGGGGCGGCGCGGGCCCCAATAGCCGCCCATCCTTCAGCAGGCCGACATGGCCGCCCAGCAGGAAGGCATGGTCGGGTAGGTGCGTCGTCAGCAGGATGGCGTATCCCTCGGCGGCCAGCGCCCGCAGCATGGCGATGACGCGCATCTGGTTGGCGATATCCAGGCTCGCGCAGGGCTCATCCAGCACCAACACCCGTGCCCCCTGCGCCAGGGCGCGCGCCACCAGCACCATCTGCCGCTCGCCGCCGGAGAGTTCGTCGAAGGCGCGTTCTGCGAGGTGGGCGATGCCCAGCCGTGTCATCGCCGCGTCCGCCGTGTGCCGGTCGTGGTCGGTGGGGGCGGCCATGAAGCCCAGATGCGGGGTGCGGCCCATCAGCACGATGTCGGCGACGCGGAAGGCGAAGGCGGTGGCGCTCGCCTGCGGCACATAGGCCAGCAACCGCGCCGCGGCGGCCCGCGACAGGGTGGCGAGATCCTGGCCATCGACCGTCACGCGGCCGGACTGCATCCGCTCCAATCCCAGCAGGCAGCGCAGCAGCGTGGTTTTGCCGGTTCCGTTCGGCCCCAGCAGGGCGAGCGGCACGCCGGACGACAGGTTGAACGCCACGCCGTCCAGCACCTTCGGTCCGCCGGGCCAGGCGAAGTGCAGCCCGTCGACCTGGAGCATCAGAACCATTGGCGGCGCGTCCGTGCCAGCACCAGCGCGAAGAACGGTGCGCCGATCAGCGAGGTCAGGATGCCGAGCGGCACCTCCACGCTGCCGGCCATGCGGGCCAGATTGTCCATGCCGAGCAGGAAGCCGCCGCCGAGCAGGGCGGACATCGGCAGCACCGCGGCGAAGCCGGGACCGACCAGCATGCGCACGATGTGCGGGATCAGCAGCCCCACCCAGCCGACGATGCCGCACAAGCTGGTCGCAGCCGCCGTCATCAAGGTTGCCGCGAGGATCAGCAGCACCCGCACCCGCTTGACGTCCACGCCCAGCGCCCGCGCCTCGTCCTCCCCGGCGGCCAGCGCATGCACCTGCCAGCGCAGCGCATGCAGCACTAGGCCGGACAGGGCGATCGGCACCAGGGCGGTCAGCAGGGCCGCCGGCGTGGTGCGCGCCAGCCCGCCGAGCAGCCAGAAGGTGATTGACGGCAACTGGTTCAGCGGGTCGGCGACGATCTTGGTCAGCGAGACCAGCGCCTGGAAGAAGGCCGAGACTACCAGCCCGGCCACCACCAGCACCAGGGTCGCATGCCGGTCGAACGAGCGGCCGAGCCACACCGTCAGCGCCACCGCCACCAGCCCGAGCGCGAACGCCAGGCCCTGGATGCCGAAGCCCGGCAGGCCGAGGATGATGCCCAGCGCCGCGCCAAACCCGGCACCGGACGACACGCCGAGCACGCCGGGGGAGACCAGCGGGTTGCGGAACAGGTTCTGGTAGGTCGCCCCGGCACAGGCCAGGGCCGCACCGACCAGCAGGGCGCCGGCGATGCGTGGGCCGCGGACATCGAGCACCACCATTTCCACCGCATCGGACCAGTTGCGGTCCACCAACGCCAGCTGGCCCAGGAACACGCGCGCCACGGTGCCGGGCGGGATCGGGTAGGGGCCGACCAGGAAGGAGACGAGGAACAGCGCCAGCACGCCGAGCGCCGACATGCCCAGCAGCAGGCCCGGTCGGCCGTGCGCCATCATGCCGGTCTTTGGGGAACGCGCCGGTGGGGCAAGGCGAGGCGGCGCGGCATGGCGGGTCGGTGCGGCAAGGCGGTGTCCGTGTTCGGGAAGGTGGCGACCGTATCGTCGCCATCGATCTGCGGCAACCTAATGCCCGGCCGGCTAGACGCGCCGGACGTTCCAGAACTTCGGCACGCCCTCCAGCACGCCTTCCAGGTCGGCACGCCAGGCCGCCGGCTGGTAGGTGACGCCGGCGGGGGCGAGGGGGACGCTGGCGACCAGTTCGCGCTGGATCTCGCCGGACAGGCGCCGCCGCGTGGCCGGGTCCTCCGCCAGCATCCATTGCGCGCGCAGGTCCTCATAGCGCGGGCCCTTGTACCAGCCGGACTCGTTGGCGCCGACGCCGCGGATGCGGGAATTGACCAGCGGCGAGGCGACCGACAGGCCGGGCACGTTCAGCATGTGCAGGTGGAAGCCGCCATCCTCCGGCGGGCCGTTCCTGATCACCCGCGTGGTCATGGCGGACCAGTCGAGGGTGACGATGTCGACGTTGACGCCGATGCGCTTCAGCAGGTCGACCAGCACCTCGCTGGCGGCCTTGAGGTTGGGGTAGTCGCCGGCGCCGACGCAGATGATCTTCTCGCCCTTGTAGCCGGCGGCGATGAGGGCGGCGCGGGCCTGCGTGTCGGTGTAACGGGGGCGGATTGTCTCCAGCCCGTCGGGGGTGTCGTCCGGCGTTCCCGGCGGGAAGAAGCCGACGCCGGTGCGCTGCAGGTCGGCGGTGCCGCCGCCGATCGCGGCCACGAAATCCTCCTGGTTGATGGCACGCATGACGACGTGGCGCATCTCCGGCCGGTCGAACGGGGGCTGGTTCTGGTTGAAGCGGACGAAGGCGTAGTTGCCGAGCTTTTCCAGCACGCCGGCGCGCAGGTTGCGGTCGCGCTGGACGATGGGCAGCAGGTCCTGGGCGGCGTATTCCCACCAGTCCTGCTCGCCCTTCTGCATCGACGCGAGTGCGGTGCCCTGGTCGGGCATCGTGGTCCAGATGATGCGTTCGAAATGCACGATCTTGGGGCCTGAATCCCCGTTCGGGGTGCCGCCCGGGCGGGGCACGTAGTCGTGGTTCTTTTCGTAGACGTTGCGCACGCCCTGCATGCGTTCGCTGGCCACGTATTTGAACGGGCCGCTGCCGACCATCTCGGTGATGGCCTTGAACGGGTCGGTCTGGGCCAGCCGTTCCGGCATGATGGCGCTCATGTTCGCGCCGGGCTTGGCCAGGGCCTCCGCCAGCAGCGGGAAGCGGTGCTTCAGGCGGAACTCGATGGTGCGGTCGTCGGGCGCGGACAGCTCGTCGGTGGCGGCCAGCAGCTCGCGGCCCAGCACGTCGCGCTTGCCCCAGCGTTGCAGGGAGGCGACGGCGTCGCGGGCCAGGACACGCTGGCCGTCGTGGAACTTCAGGCCGTCGCGCAGGCGGATGCGCCAGCGCTTGCCGTCATCCTCGATGGTGTGGCCCTCGGCCATCTGCGGGTGGGCGCGCAGGTCGTTGTCGGCGCTGTAGAGGCGGTCGAACACCAGGCCCGCGTGGTTGCGGGTGATGTTGGTCATGCTGAAAATCGGGTCGAGGAAGACCAGGTCGATCTGCGGGATGAAGCGCAGCACGCGCTGCCGCTCGGACTGGACGATCGCGGGCTGGGCGATCGCGGGCTGGGCGATCGCGGGTGGGGCCATGGTGGCGGCGGCGGCCCCGAGCAGGGCGCGGCGGGTGATCCGCTTCATGTCGTTCCTCCGGTGCGGGGCGATCTGTTCGTCACCGACCCCTTTGGATGGAGTGTCGGCAATGGCTGGGGTTTTGTCCATGTGCTTGACGTTTGCTCCGTGCCGCGCCCAGGCTTCGGGGGTTGGACACGGAGGGGCGGATGGCGGGGTCGTTGTCGGCGGAGCAGGTGGCGGCCTATGGGCGCGATGGCATCCTGTTTCCCTTGCCCGTGATGGCGGAGGCGGATGCGGCGCGGGCGGTATCGCAGCTTGAGGTGATGGAGGCGCGGTGGGAGGGCGCGATTCCCAAGCGGCGCAACCAGAAGCTTCACATGCTGGTGCCGTGGCTCAACGACATCGTGCGCAGCCCCGCGGTGCTGGATGCCGTCGAGAGCCTGATCGGGCCAGACATCATCTGCTGGAACGGCGGGTTCTTCACCAAGAATGCGGGCGATGGCAGCTTCATCTCCTGGCACCAGGATTCCACCTATTGGGGGCTTTCGCATCCCGACGTGGTGACGGCCTGGATCGCGTTTACGCCCAGCACGCCGGAAACGGGCTGCATGCAGGTGATCCCGGGGACGCATACCGCGGAACAGGTGGCGCACCGGGATACGTTCGCGGCGGGGAACCTGCTGTCGCGCGGCCAGGAGATTGCCGTCGAGGTCGACAGGTCCCGGGCGGTGGATGTTGTTTTGCGGCCGGGCGAGATGTCGTTGCACCATGTGCGGATTTTTCACGGGTCGGAGGCCAACCGGGCGGCGCAGCGGCGCATCGGGTATGCCATTCGCTATATTCCGACCTATGTGCGCCAGGTGAGCGGGCCGCGGACCTCGGCGTTCCTGGTGCGCGGGGTGGACCGGTTCGGGCATTTCGACGACGAGCCGGTGCCGGCTTCGGATTATGCGCCCGAGGCGGTGGCGGCGTATGAGGCGGCGTTGGACCGGTTGGACAAGGTGCTGTATGCCGGGGCTGATCGATAAAGCGTAACGTTATATCTTCGAAACAAATAGGGCACGGGAACGCCGGCGTGGCGGTCAGCCGTTTTTTGGCCGCCAGGCGCGGGCGACGGCGATGACGTAGGGTTGCAGGCGCAGGCTGGGGTCGGTGAGCGATGGCGGGCGGGGGTGGGCCGGGCGCCGGGGTGAACGGGCCGGGCGCGGCTTGCGCCGGCGTGGGGGAAGTTTCAGCCAGTCCGGCAGCGTGACGCCGAACATGCGGCACAGCGGACGCAGCAGGCGGCCGGCCTGGGGGGCGGCGGCGGCGAATTCCCGGCTGTGCTCCTGCGCCAGCAAGTGCTCGATCTGGCCGGCAAGCTGGCGGGCGGGCAGGTGGATGCGGGCGAGCCAGCCGTGCACGGACGGGTCGCGCATGCGCGTGGGGGATGACGGCTCGCGCATGGGCGCGGGTGATGCGTCGCGCCTGGGCGCGGGTGATGCGTCGCGCATGGGCGCGGGTGATGTGGTGCGGTCGGGGGTGGGCGTGCGCGGAGCGCGGGGGGCGGGTAGGGTGCCCTGCTGCCAGCGCCGGGCGAGGTCGTCGATGCGCGCCAGCAGGCGGGGGATGCGGACCAGGGCGTGCACCATTCGGCTGTAGACCTGGGGCGAAAGGGGAATCTGGCGGGGAAGGTGCGCGTCTGCCCGCAGCCTCGGCCAGATCAGGGCGAGGGATGCGTAGAGCGCGCGGCCGAGGACTGTTGTCACCATGGAATACATAAACAACATATATACTAACGAAACGGCCAGCGCAAGGGGTTTCGGCGCCGGAGGGGAAAAATCGTCGCCGCCGGCCATTCCAGAGGTTGGCTTTACGAATGATCCTGCGCCTGTCCCGCTTCTGGGCGCGCCAGCAGGGCTGAGCGCGATCGCGGTGGAGCGCCGCCCGCCGCCATTCTGGCAAACTGAAACCGATTTGTAAGAAATGTAATATATCGACATTATTGTAATATCTGTTGATGGGTTGTTGACGATTTTTTGTCAATTATTGTGAAGTTCGCAGCCTGTTTGGCTTGAGTCTCAGTGCCTTGTTTTGAAGACTGCCTTGTTTTGAAGACTTCCCCCGTCCCGTTGGCGGATGCCGCCGGCCTGTATGAGCCGCGGTGCCTTGTAGCCAGCCGACCTGCCCATGGTCGGACATTGACCGAGTCGATTTCATTGCATCTGGAGTATCAGACATGCCCTTTATCCCAGGATTACCGCCGGTTTCAGTCGCCCCGACGCGCAGCCCTGTGGCGGGCGCGGCCGGGGGGGGATTGCGTCGCGATGGGCGCGGCACGGTCGCTGTGGCGTTCGCGCTGGCGGCGCCGGCGCTGATCGGGGCGGCGGCGCTGGCGGTCGATGTCGGCAGTTGGCAGGCGCAGCGTTTGGCCATGCAACAGAGCGCCGACCAGGCGACGCTGGCGGCTGGGGTGGCAGCGCAGGTCGGTGCGAATGTTACCACCGAGGCCCGCGCCCTGGCGGCTGCGAACGGCTTTGTCCATGGCAGCAACGGCGTTTCCGTCAGCGTGAGCCACCCGCCGCTGGCCGGCGCCAGCGCCGGCAATGTCCGCGCGGTCGAGGTCGCCATCAGCAAGGCAGGCCAGTCGTTCTTCAGCACCGCGTTCCGCGCCGCACCGGTCCTGACGACGCGCGCGGTGGCGGTGCCGAAGGGGCAATACAGTGGCGGCACCTGCGTCATGGCCCTGGCGACCACGGGCGTCGGGATCGACCTGGGCGGCACCGCCGGGGTGGATGCCGCCAACTGCAACATCTACAGCAACTCGACTGCGGCCGGTTCCATCAGCACGAGCGGATCCGCCGTGTTGCGGGGCTATGTCGTCAGGGTCGTCGGCGGGATCGCCAAGGGAGGCTCCAGCAGTGTCACTGGGGTGAACGCGGTGCTGACCGGTGTCGCCGCGACACCGGACCCCTATGCGGCCCGGACGATCCCCAGCTATTCCGGCTGCGATGCGACGCGCGCCTCGCTCGGCAGCGGGGCCACGGTGACGGCCGGGGCGGCGCCGTATGTCTTCTGCAACGGGCTCAGCATCGGCGGTTCGGGCACCGTCACGTTCAACCCGGGGATCTATGTGATCGACCGCGGCACCTTCAACATCGGCTCGTCCGGCACGATCAATGCGACCGGCGGGGTGACCTTCATCCTTACGTCCAGCACCGGGGCGGGCCATGCCACCATGAGCATGACCGGCAGCCAGACGTTCAATATCCGGGCGCCGTCGACCGGCCCGACGGCGGGGCTGGCGGTGTGGATCGACCGCGCGGCGACGGGCAGCGCGGTCTCGATCGGTGGGTCCACGGTGTGGAACATCACCGGCGCGTTTTATGCCCCCGCCACCACGCTGACCTGGAACGGCGGCGGCAGCAGTTCCTGCACGCAGCTGATTGCCTTGCGGGTGACGATGACGGGTTCGAGCGGCCTGAACAATGTGTGCGCTGGGACCGGCGTGCAGCATCCGCCCGGCAGCGTCGTCGCCTCGGCCATGGCGTTGACGGAGTAGCGGCGATGAACGCCCTGTTGCACAGGCTGCGCGCTCACCGTGGCGGTTCGGCCGTGGTCGAGTTTGCGATGCTCGCGCCGCTGCTGGTTCTGCTGGCTGTTGGCATCTACGATTATGGCATGGCGCTGTCGCAGCGCACCCAGGTGGAGAGTGCCGCGCGCGCCGGTGCGGCGTATGTCACCGCATATGGCTGGGACGCCGAGGGGATCAGCCGGGCGGTGACCGGCGCCACCGGCAACGCCGCGATCAGCGCGGTGCCTGCGCCGAGCCGGTTCTGCGGCTGCGGCGACGCGGCGACCGGCGTGGTTGCCACGACCTGCGACAGCCCGTGTCCCGGGGGCGACGTCGCGCGGGCCTATGTGTCGGTGGGGGCGTCGGCGATCTATAGCGTCGCGTTGCCGCTGCCGTTGGGCGCGACGTCGTTCACGCTGCGCGCGACCTCCGTGGCGAGGGTGCAGTGATGGGCGGCGCGGTGAAGCGGTTCGGGGGGGATCGGCGCGGGGTGATCGGCCTTGAGTTCGGATTGCTGGCGCTGCCGCTGGTGGTGCTGCTGTTCGGTGCGTTCGAGCTGGGGATGACGCTGAAGACGCGGGCTGCGCTGCAGTACGGCGCGGAGCTGGCCGCGCGATGCGCTGCCGTGACGCCGACGACGTGCGGCACGAGCGCGCAGGTTCAGGCGCATGTTGCCCCGCGCCTGGGCGGGGTGGCAGTGCCGGCCAATGCATTCACCCTGATGACGGCGGGCTGCGGCAAGCTGGTGACGGTGTCGATGACCTACCAAGGGGCGACGAGCAACCTGCTGCCGCGGCCGGTGGTTCTGAGCGGGCGGTCCTGTTATCCGGTGTGAGCGGGCCAATGTGAGCGGGCCAATGTGAGCGGGCCAGGTTGAGCGGGCCAGTTTGAGCGGGCTGGCGGCTATTCCACCTTCACCGCGACGTGGCGAGCGAAGCCGGGGCGGGTGGCCATGCGGTCGTACCAGGCGCGCAGGCCGGGGATGTCCGGCCGGTTTTCGATCGGCATGTTGAACCAGCGGTGTAGGTGGGGCGCGAAGGCGATGTCGGCCAGGGTGGGCGCCGGGCCGCAGAGGAAGCCGCCTTGGGCGGTGGCGCGGTCGGCGCAGATGCCCCAGATTCGGGCAAGTTCGCTGACCGCGGCGGCGATGGCGGACCTGTCGCGCTTCTCGGGCGGGGTGCGGACGAGGCCGAGGAAGATGGTGCTGGCGGGGCGGCTTTGGGCCGTCTGCTGGAAGTCCATCCAGGCATCGACCGCGGCGCGGGGTTTTGGCGCGCGGGGGTAGAGCGCGCTGTCGGGGGCGTGGGCGTTGCACAGGTAGCGCAGGATGGCGTTGCTTTCGAACAGGGGGAAGCCGTCGTCGTCGATGCTGGGGACCAGGCCGAGCGGGTTCATGCTGCGGTAGTCCGGCGTGTCGGTGCCGCCGAAGGCGCCGCCGGCGTCGATGCGCTGGTAGGGCAGGTTGAGTTCCTCCAGCGCCCACAGCACCTTCATGACGTTGCTCGACGTGGTGCGGCCCCACAGCCTGATCATGCGCGTGTTCCCCTGGCGATGCGGGGAGCCTAGGCAGCGCCTGCTTCATGGGCAATGGCGGCCTTGCCGGGGGCATCGGGGCGGTTCATACGACCGGGCCATGCACGCCGTTCCCTTGCGCGCCGTTCTGGGTTTTGCCGCCGTGCTGGTGGGTGGGGCGCTGTTCGCCGCCCTGGCCAGCGAGTGGTGGGGGGGGCTGGTGCCCTGCGCGTTGTGCCTGCTGGGGCGGTGGCCGTATCGGGTGGCAATCGCGTTCGCGGTACTGGGGCTGGTGGTGCCGCGGCGGCTGGCGATCGGGTGTGCGGCGGGGGTGCTGTCGGCGATGCTGACCAGTGCGGCGATCGGGACCGTGCATGTGGGCGTGGAGGCCGGGCTGTGGCCCAGCCCGTTGCCGGGGTGCGTGGCGCGGTTCACGCCGGGGGGCAGTTTGGCGGAGCAGCTGGCGCGGATGCCGGAGCGGCCGGCCAAGCCGTGCGACGCGCCGGTTCATCTGGTGCCGGGGCTGCCGGTTTCGATGGCGGCGATGAGCCTGGTGTTCTCGCTGGGTGTGGCCGGCATCATGGGTGTGGCGCTTCTGCGCAACCGTGACCAGATATAGGCGGCTGATGCCACCCGATTTCGATGGAGACAGACGTGACCACAGCCCCCTCCCTTCCTGGCGACCCCACGCCCCGCGCGCAGGTGGCGCGGATGATCCGCGTCGACCATGCGGGCGAGTATGGCGCCAAGCGGATCTACCAGGGCCAGCTGGCCATTCTGGGCCGGGGGCCGAAGGGCGACATGATCCGGCATATGCAGGCGCAGGAGCAGGTTCACCTGGACACCTTCGCCGGGTTGATCGCCGCGCGCCGCGTGCGCCCGACCGCGCTGTTGCCGTTCTGGCATGTCGCGGGCTTCGCGCTGGGGGCGGCGACCGCGCTGCTGGGCGAGCGCGCGGCGATGGCGTGCACGGTGGCGGTGGAGGAGGCGATCGACGAGCATTACGCCCAACAGGCGGCCAGCCTGGGCGAGGATGAGGCGGTGCTCCGCGACACCATCGAGACGTTTCGCGCCGAGGAGGTGGAACACCGCGACATCGGACTGGCGCACGAGGCGGAGCTGGCGCCGGGGTATCGGCTGTTGTCCGGGCTGATCAAGGCGGGGTGCAAGGTGGCGATCGCGGCCAGCGAGCGGGTTTGACGTCAACTGCCTGAAGTGCCGACTCTTTTGGCATTTCAGGCAGTTGGCATCGCGCGCCGGGCTGGCCGGCGGCGGCGCGCAAGACCAGGATTGATGCCGGCCGCCGTCGAACGATTCTTCATGGGTCGATGTGAAGGGCGGCTGGCATGAACGGGGGCATTGCCTCGCGCATCGTCACGCCATAGCGTGGTGGGGCGCAGGAGGGTTCCGTGTCCACCATTCTGACATCCACGCCCGCTTCTGATGGGTTATCCATGCTGGGTGCGGCGCCGCTGACGGCACCCGCGCGCAACCTGGGCGACCCCGGCTTCTGGCGGGGCTTTGCGCCCGGGCTTCATGTCGAGGACCCCGGGATGGTGCAGAACCTGCAGGCGATCGCGCCCGCCGCGGCGGAGATGGCGGCGATTCGCGCCATGATGGTGGAGGAGGGGTATTTCCACGCCAGCGCCATACCGTGGGGCATGGACCTCGACCTGATGGCGAACACCGTGCGCGCGCTGGACCGCGCCGGGCTGCCGCCGGTGTTTGCGCTTCTCTACGACGAGTTCTGGGTGCCGTTCTATCGGCTGCACCCGGTCTATCAGGGGCTGCTCGGCGGGTATGCGATGCTGCCGGATTTCTGGGTGTGGAATGTCGATCCGGCGCGGGGGGATGCCGGGTGGCGGCCGCATCGGGACAAGGGGCACACCGCGCTGTTTGCGGACGGTTCGCCGAAATCGATCACCACCTGGATGCCGCTGTCGCGCGCCACCCCGCTGAACGGCTGCATGTATATCGTGCCGGCCAACCAGGACCCGACCTACAACACGCCGCAGGATCGGGAGTGGAAGTTCGACCATGCCGCCATCCGGGCTTTGCCGGCCGAGGCGGGCGATGTGTTCATGTGGAACCAGGCGGTGCTGCACTGGGGCAGCCGGACCTCGCCGCGCGGGGGAGAAAGCCGGGTTTCGATGGCCTTCGAGTTCCAGCGGGCGGACGTGGCGCCGATGAACGAGCCGCTGCTGGCGCCTCTGGCGTTCCATGATTTCGCGGCGCGGTTGAAGCTGATCGCCAAGCAGGTGCTGCAGTACCGGCACATGTACAAGGTGGACCCGGCGATCGAGCGGATGGCGTTGCAGGTGATGGGGTAGGCTTGGCCCGCCTGCCCTGAAACAGCGGGCCAGGCGGGCTGATCAGCCTTTGCGCAGGGAGAAGCGGACGGCGCATTTGTCGTGGCCGTACTCGCCTTCCATGACGCCGTGGGCGATGCGGCCTTCGAACTTGATCACGCGGACGAGGCCGGTTGTTTGGGCGCGCCGGCCGGAGCCAAAGACGGCGCCATCCGGGGCGACTGTGACCTCGAAGGTGTTGCCGGCCCAGGTACGGCTGAACTTGCCGTCGGTGACGGTGACGGAGGCATTGTCGTTGTCCAGCTTGTCGCAGGCGCCGGAGTTGTCGTTGCGGATGGTGCGGTAGGTGCCCTTGTAGGTGCCGTCATGCGGGCTGGCGGCGGGGGCGGGATGTGGGAGGAGGAGGATGGCGGCGAGGGCGAGGGCTGCAAGGGACATGGCGGGCTCCTCTTTTATACGGGTTCGCAGCAGAACGATTTCGCAACAAATAAGATTGCGCAGAGCCGCGGGGAAATCAACAGGGTGTGATGGGGCGATGGCCCGGCCTTGCAGCCGGGCCGGTGACGCTATTCGGTCTTGAGCCCCTTGCGCGCCAACGCCTCCGCCTGGCTTGCCACCCCGCCGTGTGCGGCCGACCAGGCGACCGGGTTTTCGAGGAAGCGGCGCACCTCGGCCAGCGCCGAGTCGGAGAAGTAGGGTCGGTCGCGGCAGGCCTCCAGGACGTCCCACCAGGTGCAGAGGTGGTGGAGCTGGATGTTCATGCGCTTCAGCGTCTCGAAGCTGCCGGGGAAGACGCCGTAGAAGAACACCACGAAGGTGTGGTTGCAGATGGCGCCGGCATCGCGCAGCGCCTGGCAGAACTGCACCTTGCTGCCGCCGTCGGTGGTGAGGTCCTCAACCAGCAGAGTGTTCTTGCCCTCGGGCACATCGCCTTCGATGAGAGCATTGCGGCCGAAACCCTTGGGTTTCTTGCGGACATAGGCCATGGGGGTGGACATGCGATCGGCGATCCAGGCGGCGAACGGGATGCCCGCGGTCTCGCCGCCGGCGATCGCCTCGATGGTCTCGTAGCCGATGTGGCGGCCGATTTTCTCGACGCCGAGTTCACATATCTTGGCGCGCGCGCGAGGAAAGTAGATGATGCGGCGGCAGTCGATGTAGACGGGAGACTTCCATCCCGACGTCAGGGTATAGGGCTCCTCCGGCCGGAAATTCACCGCCTTGATCTCTAGCAGCAGGCGCGCCGTGGTTAGTGCGGCGTCGCGATCCCAGTCCGTCATGTGCAGCTTTTCCATCCGGGGTCTCCCCATGCCTCTCGCCTTTGATCCAGGGGTTCGTAGCCGTCCCGCCGACCTTCGTCCATCCGCCCCGCCGCGCACGGCGTGGGGGGGGGCGATCGGCGCCACTTGCCCGGCTGGCCGTGTCGGAGGCGGCGACCATGCCTGAGTTGGATCGCGCCCCGCGCTCCGACACCGAGGGGAATTCGACGCAACCGCAGGCCCGCGTGTGGGTGCTCGACGATCCGCGCGCCGGCACGGCGAACCAGGCGCTTGGCATTGCGGAGCGGCTGGGCGTGCCGTTTCGCCGGATACCGATGATGTGGAATCCCTGGACCGCCCATATCGCCGGGCTGGTTCCGGGCGGGTCGCTTGCGGGGCTGCGCCAGCCTGCCCGGCGCATCGCCTCCGAACTGGCGCGCACCACCGTTGGCGTCTCCCTGCCTGCTGCTCGCCTGGGCGAAGGGCGGGCGGAGGAGGTGCCGCCGCGGCCGGATTTGGTGATCTCGGCCGGGCGACGCTCCGGGGCCGTGGCGCTGTGGATGAAGTCGCAGTTCGGGTGCCGGCTGGTGCATTGCATGAACCCCGGACTGGGCGGGCTGTGGCGGCACGGCATGTTCGACATGCTGGTGATCCCCGAGCATGACCGGCCGCAGCCGGCGCCGAACGTGTTTCCGGTGCTGGGCGCGCCGCACCGGGTGGCCCCGCTGTTGCTGCGCCAGGCGCGGACGGCGTGGCAGGAGCGGCTGTCCCACCTGCCGCGGCCGCGCGTGGCGCTGCTGGTGGGTGGGCCGGTGCGCGGCAGCGACATGCAGCCGGCGATGGCGCATGCCCTGGGCAAGCAGGTCGCCCGGCTGGCTTCGGCACGGGGCGGGGCGGTGCTTGCCACCACGTCGCGCCGCACCGGCAGGGAAGCCACGGAGGCGTTGTCGGCCGGGCTGTCGCAGGCGTTGCATCTGATCTATCGCTGGGGGGAGCCGGGCGAGAACCCGTATCACGGATTTTTGGCCAGTGCGGATGCCGTGGTGGTGACGGCGGATTCAATTTCGATGATCTCGGAGGCCTGCGCCAGCACGGCGGCGGTTTATGTCGCCTGCCCCGAACTGGCCGGGCCGCGGCACCATCGGTTTGCCGAGACGCTGTATCAGGCCGGGCATGCGCGCCCGCTGGGCAGTTCGATCGCGCGCTGGCCGCGGCCGCCGCTGGACGAGGCGGGCCGGGTAGCGGCGGAGATTCGGCGGCGGTTTGCACTGGACTGAAACGGCGCGATAAGGGGGCTTCGTGCGAACGAGGAAGCGCCCATGAGCAAGACGTATCGGCTGGCCGTGATCCCCGGGGATGGCATCGGCAAGGAAACCACGCCCGAGGGGCTGCGCGTGCTTGACGCCGCCGCGCGGAGGTTCGGGTTCCAGTTGAAGCTCGATCACTACGACTGGTCCTGCGAGACCTACAAGCAGACCGGGGCGATGATGCCGCCCGATGGGCTGGACAGGGTGCGCGAGGCCGACACGATCTTTCTTGGGGCGGTCGGCTGGCCGGGGGTGCCGGACCACATCTCCCTGTGGGGGCTGCTGATCCCGTTCCGGCGGCAGTTCGACCAGTATGTGAACCTGCGGCCGTGCCGGCTGATGCCCGGCGCGGTGACGCCGCTGGCGGGGCGGACTGAGAAGGACATCGATTTCTACGTGGTCCGGGAGAACACCGAAGGCGAGTATTCGAGCAGCGGCGGGCGGCATTTCGAGGGGACCGACCGGGAATTCGCCAGCCAGCTGACGATCATGACGCGGACCGGGGTGGACCGGATCCTGAAATACGCCTTTGAACTGGCGATGACGCGGCCGCGGCGGAAGGTGACGTCGGCGACCAAGTCGAACGGCATCATCCACACCATGCCGTTCTGGGACGAGCGCTTCGCCCTGATGGCGAAGCAGTATCCTGAGGTGAAGACCGACCAGTATCACATTGATATCCTTTGCGCCCATTTCGTGCAGCACCCTGACTGGTTCGATGTGGTGGTGGGCAGCAACCTGTTCGGTGACATCCTGTCCGACCTGGGGCCGGCGGTGGCGGGCTCGATCGGCATTGCGCCCTCGGCCAACATCAACCCCGAGCGGACGCATCCTTCGATGTTCGAGCCGGTGCACGGGTCGGCGCCGGATATTGCCGGGCGGTGGATCTGCAACCCGATCGGGCAGATCTGGTCTGGTGCGATGATGCTGGAGCATTTGGGCGAGCCGGCGGCGGCGAAGGCGATCGTGGATGCCATCGAGACGCTGCTGCGCGAGGGTGGGCCGCGGACGCGGGACATGGGCGGGCAGGCCGGGACAGTCGAGGTTGGGAAAGCGATCGCGGAGATCGTTGGGCGGGCCTGAGGGGGAGGCGCGTGGCAGGAGGGCGCGTGGCGGATGGGGCGCATCCGGCGTTGCTATCCGCGGTCGGGAGGGCCTATACTTCGGTTGTTGCGAGCCGCTCGCAATTGGAGGTTTTACGCATGGGCCGGGATTTCAGCCATATCGCGCGCAACTGCGAACGGGCCGTTATGACGGCCTATCGGGATCTGCGCTCGTTGGGCAACCCGGACCTGGAGGCGTTTCGCGCCTGCACGACGCTGTATCGCATTCATCACCCCGAAGCGTCGGTAAACGAGGCGCGGCGGCTGGTGGCGGAGTGGATCGACCATCACGTGGTGAAAGGCGAGAGCGGGCCGACGAACGGGTGCGAGTGTCCTTGAAGGTTAGAGGCGTCTGACCATGTGCGTGGCCCCCGGGCCGTAGCTGGCGAGCTTATCGCCTCCCAACACGGTGGGCGCGAACCCTTGGCGGCCCCAGAATCCTGGCGAGCGGCCGACGGCGATCAGGCTCATCGTGGGCAGGCGGTGCGCGCCGGCGAGGGTGACCAGGTGGGTGACGATGGCGGGGGCTGCGCCGGTGCCGCGGGCGCGGTCGTGCAGGGCGAGGTCGTGGATGTACCAGGTGTCCGGACGGGCGGGCAGGGGGCCGAGCAGTGTGTTGAGCTTCGGCGGGTTGCCCAGACTCCAGGGGTGGCTGATGACGTAGCCGGTGAGGCCTTCGGGTACGGCCAGCACGAAGCAGCCATCGGGGCATAGGTTTTGGCGCTCGGCGAAGACCTCGGGGGCTTCGGGGTGTTCGACGTGGATGGCGTTGCCCAGGCGTTCGACGGCGTCGAGGTCGTCCGGGCGCATCGGGCGCCAATCAGGCGACATCTTCTGCCTCGGCTTCGGGGGGGCGGAGGCGCGGGGGCAGGGTGGCGAGGCTTTCCTTCGTGTCGAAATCGCGCAGGACGGCGTCGTCGTTGACATCGATTTCCGCCACCATTTCGGCATGTTCGCGCAGGATGCGGCGGCCGCCGCCGCCGTCGCCGGTCATGGCGAGGAGTTCGGGGAAGAATGTGCGGTCCCATAGGATGGGATTGCCGAGTTGGCCCTGGTGCGTGGGCACGGCGATCAGCCGCCCTTCATCCGCATCATGCGCCGAGATCAACCGGTCGATGATGCGCCCGGTCACCAGGGGCATGTCGCCCAGGCAGACCACGGCGGCACGCGCCTCGGCCGGCACCGCCGCGATGCCGGCCTTCAGGCTTTCCGACAGCCCTGCCTCGAAGTTGGGCGAGGGTACGTAGGTGACGGGTCGGCCGCCGAGGGCGGCCCGGATATCGTCGGCGCGATGGCCGGTGACGACGATGACCGGTCGTGCGCCGGAGGACAGCACGTTGTCCACCACGCGCGCGATCATCGGCCTGCCGGCCTTGTCGGTGACGAGCAGCTTGTTGAACGGGGCCATGCGGGTGGATTTGCCGGCCGCGAGCACGACGGCGGCGATGGTGGATTTCGGGGCTGCGGGCGTTTCGGGCTTTCCCGCCGCCTTGGCGCGAGGCAGCGGGCGGGCCTCGGTGTCTTTCAGCAGGCCGCCCACGCCCATTGCTGCGAGGGCCTCGCGGTCCACCACCAGCCCGGCGAACAGGCGCCGCAGCACCCAGTCGATGCCGTTCAGCTTGGGGGAGCGGGCGCAGCCGGGCAGGACCAGGGCCGGCTTGCCGGCGATCTCGCAGGTGCAGATCAGGTTGCCCGGGTCCACCGGCATGCCGAAATGCACGATGTGCCCGCCGGCCGCGACGACCCCGGCGGGGCCGACATCCTGGCGGTCCACGGTTGCCGAGGCGCCGGCGACCAGCAGCAGGTCGGCCCCTTCGCTCAGCATTTCGCGCAGGGAAGCGGCGATGGCGTTCGTGGTGTGGGCGCAGCGGCGGCTGGGCAGCATGACGCCGCCGAGCGCATGCACGCGCGCTTCGGTGGCCTCGATGGTGCCGGCCAGGACTGACTCCTTAAGGCCCGGCAGTTCCGACAGGACCAAGCCGACGGTCAGGCGGCGGAACGGGTGCAGCGCGAAGGGCGGGCCGCCGGTGTGCGCCAGGGCCTCGGCCTGGGCCAGGACCGGGCCGGGCACGGCGAAGGGGATCACCTTGATGGTCGCCAGCATGTCGCCGGGTGCGACGATTGCGGCGTTGGGCAGGGTGGCAATGGTCAGCGACTCGTCGACTCCATTGAGCATGCCGAGTCGCTGCGAGTCGACCAGGAACAGCCCGGCCGAGTCGGCATGGAGGTTGGCGCGGCCGGTGTTGGCGCGGCCGGCGGAGATGCGCGGCGCGGTGACCGCGGCGGCGAAGCGGGCGGCCGCGTCGTTCTCGGCGACGTCGCCGGGTTCGAAGCGGGCGGCGAAGACCTCCGCCTTGCCGGCACCGCGCAGGGCGGCGATGGCGGCGGCGTCCAGAAGCGTGCCCTTCTTGAGAACGCGGTCGGGCGTGCGGTGCGAGTGGGCGAGGACGGCGCCTTCCGCCTCGGCCAGCGGAAAGCTCGCGAAGATCACGCCGCCTGCTTTTCGGCCAGTTTGGGCGCCAGCGCGCCGTTGCGCCGGGCGGCGATGAACTCGGCCAGGATGGAGACGGCGATCTCGGGCGCGGTGACGGCGCCGATGTCGAGCCCGACCGGGCCCTTGATGCGGCCGATGGCGTCGTCGGTGTGGCCGAGTTCCTTGAGGCGGGCGATGCGCCGGGCGTGGGTGCGCCGGCTGCCGAGGGCCCCGATGTAGAAGGCGGGGGATTTCAGCGCGCGGTCCAGCGCCGGGTCGTCGAGCTTGGGGTCGTGGGTGAGGGTGACGATTGCGGTGCGGACATCGGGGTGCAGCGCGTCCATGGCTTCGTCGGGCCAGTCGGTGCTGACGGTGACGTTGGGGAAGCGCTCCTCGGTGGCAAAGGCGCGGCGGGGGTCGACCACCACCACGGCGAGCCCGAGATTGGCGGCCATGGGGACGAGGGCCTGGGCAATATGGACGGCGCCGACCACGATGAGGCGCAGCGGCGGGTTGTAGGCGTGGAGGAACCAGGTCTCGTTGGCGCCCCCTTCTCCTGCAATGGTGTGGGTGCCGGCTTCGTCGCGGTCCAGCGTGCGGACTGCCGCGGCTGCCAGTTCGGCCGGAGCATCGGCGTGCGGGAGGAGCATCTGCTCGCCGGTCGGCAGCCTTGTTGCCACCACGACCGGGCGCTTGGCGGCGCGCGCCTCGATCAGGGCGCGGAGGGTTTCAAGTGTCACGACAGCTTCTCCACGAACACCTTGAGCTTGCCGCCGCAGGCCAGCCCCACTTCCCAGGCGCGTTCGTCGGTGATGCCGAAATCCATCAGCTGCGGCGTGCCGGTCTCGATCGTGTTCATGGCGATCTCGGCGACGGCCCCCTCGATGCAGCCGCCGCTGACCGAGCCGGCCATGCGGCCCGACTTCGTGACGGCCAACTGGCTGCCAGCCGGGCGGGGGGAGGAGCCCCAGGTTTCGGTGACGGTGGCTATCGCCACCTGTTCGCCGGCGGCCACCCAGGCGGCGGCGGTGGACAGGATGTCGTCAGGTGAGTGGTCGGTCATGCGGCGAGCCTCCATCGATCCATGGCGCGCAGGTCGGGGGGTGCCGAGAGCGAGGCGACCAGGGCGCGCAGGCTTGCGAGATTATGCACGGTTCGGAACTCGTCGACATGCGGCAGCATCGCGCGGATGCCCTGTGATTTCGGCTCGAACCCGTCCCAGCGCAAGAGCGGGTTGAGCCAGACCAGCCGCGAACAGGATTTGTGCAGGCGCTCCATGTTCTCCGACAGGCCGGCCGCGCCGTCGCGGTCCAGCCCGTCGGTGACGAGCAGGACCATGGCGCCCTGGCCGAGCACGCGCCGCGACCATTGCTGGTTAAAGGCGGCCAGCGCCTCGCCGATCCGGGTGCCGCCGGACCAGTCCGGCACGATCTGGGACACCAGTTGGAAGGCCACTTCCGGGTCGCGGTGGCGGAGCTGGCGGGTGATGTTGGACAGGCGGGTGCCGAACAGGAAGGTGTGGACGCGGTCGCGGTCGTTCGCCACAGCGTGCAGGAAATGCAGCAAAATCTGCGCGTAACGCGCCATGCTGCCGCTGATGTCGCACAGCACGACCAGGGGGGGCGGCTTGGTGACCTTGCGGGTGCGGGCGATTTGCAGGATCTCGCCGCCGCTGCGCAGGGAGGCGCGGATGGTGGCGCGCAGGTCGAAGGCCGGGCCGGTGGGGTCCGACCGGCGCCGCCGGGTGCGCCGCGCGTCGAGCGGGAGGTGGAGCTGGGTGATCTCGCGCTTGGCGTTGGCGATTTCGGCGGCGCTCATGGCCTCGAAATCCATGGTTTGCAATCGTTCACGGTCCGACACGGTGAGGACGGCCTCGATCTGCTGCTGCGCTTCCTCGGGCGGCGTTGGGCGTTCCTTCTGGGCGGCCAGTGCTTCCGCGAGGCGGCGGGAGCCTGGCGGGGCCTTTTCCGGCGGGGGCTTAGGGCCGGCAAGCTTGTCGATGATCTCAAGGACTTCGTTGTTCTCCTTGGCGCGCCAGTAGAGCTTGAAAGCTCGGTCGAACAGGTCCTGGTGCTCGTGGCGATGGACCATTGTCGCGCGCAGGGCGGTGCGCACCTGGATGCGGCTGCCGATGTCGATGCTGGTCATGGCGTCCTGGGCGGCGAGCATGTCGGCGGGGCCAATCGGCAGGCCGGCGCGGCGCAGCAGGCGGGCGAAGTTCAGGATGTTGAGGGAGAGGAGACCCTTCGAGGTATCAGTCATAAGCAAGCGCTTCTTTTTTTGGAAAAAAAGAAGCAAAAAAACTTTTTCCCATGGCGCGCGGAAGCGCCGTGTCGGGCACGGTGCCTGCCATTGGCAAAGGGATGAAGTTTTTTTGCTTCTTTTTGTTCACAAAAAGAAGTCCTTCCCTAAGCCGCCGCGGCCTTGGCCTCGGTGACGAGGCGGGCGGCTTCGGCGCCTTTGATCTTGGCGATATCATCCTGATATTTCAGTAGAACGCCAAGCGTTTCGTCGACTGCGCCGGGGGTCAGCTCGGCCTGGTTGAGGTGGGTGAGCGCGCCGGCCCAGTCGATGCTTTCGGCCACGCCGGGCTGCTTGAACAGGTCCTGGCCGCGCAGCTTCTGCACGAAGGCGACGATCTCGGCGGCGAGTTTCGGCTGCACATGGGGCGCCTTGCGGGCGAGGATCAGGCGTTCGCGCTTGGCGTCGGGGTAGTCCACCCAGTGATACAGGCAGCGGCGGCGGATGGCGTCGTGCACCTCGCGGGTGCGGTTGGAGGTGAGCACCACCACCGGCTTGGTCTTGGCGTGGATGGTGCCGTATTCGGGCACGGTGATCTGGAAATCGGCCAGGAGTTCCAGCAGGAAAGCTTCGAATGGCTCGTCCGCGCGGTCCAGCTCGTCGATCAGCAGCACGGCGGGGGGCAGGTCGGGGTCGATGGCCGAAAGCAGGGGGCGGGCCTGGAGGTATTCGCGGGCGTAGATGTCGCTCGACAGCGCACGGCTGTCCGCGCCGCCGGTGGCCTCGGCGATGCGGATGGCCATCAGCTGGCGGGCGTGGTCCCATTCGTAGGCGGCGGCCGCGAGGTCGAGGCCGTCGTAGCATTGCAGGCGGACGAGGCGGCGCTTGAGGCCGGATGCCAGGACCTTGGCGATCTCGGTTTTGCCGGTGCCGGGCTCGCCCTCCAGGAACAGTGGACGGTTCATCGCCATGGCGAGATGGACCGTGGTGGCCAGCGCGGTGTCGGCGACGTAGCCGCCTTCCTCCAGCAGGGCCGCGGTGTCGGCGACGGTGGCCGGCAACATCAGAAGAAGCCCATGAGCAGCAGCAGCGCGACCGGGACGAACAGGGCGATGCCGATCCAGGCGACGATCGGCAGGCCGCCGGGCTCCTGGGGGATCATGGCGAGCAGCGAGATGCTGGGGGCTGGCGCGGGGGCGGGTGCGGCGGCGGCATCGGGGGAGGTTTCGGCGGTGGCGACCTGGGCGGCGAAGCGGTCGAAGAAGGCGTCGGCCATCTGCTTGGCGGTGGCGTCGATCAGGCGGGCGCCGAGCTGGGCGATCTTGCCGCCGACATTGGCCTTCACGTCGTAGGAGAGGATGGTGTCGCGGCCGTCAGCGACCAGGCGCACGCTGGCCCCGCCCTTGGCGAAGCCGGCGACGCCGCCCTGGCCCTCGCCCTCGATGCGGTAGCCGTTCGGCGGGTCGAGGTCGAGCAGGTTGACGCGGCCGGCGAACTTGGCGGAGATCGGGCCGATCTTGACCGAGGCGGTGGCCTTCAGCTCGGTATCGGAGAGCTTCTCCATCGTCTCGCAGCCGGGGATCGCGGCCTTGAGCACCGCTGGGTCGTTGAGGGCTGCCCACACCTTCTCGCGTGGCGCGGAAATCCGCCGCTCGCCGGACATGTCCATCGGTTGCCGTTCTCCGTTGCGCGGGGCGGAAGTTACTTATAGGGGAGGGGGCATGCAACCGATGCCCCCGGCAGCACAGCTGGGGCGCCGGCACCGTTCCGCCAGGGGAAACCGCACGATGCCCTATCTGATCGCCGATGACCTGCCGACCGAGCCCGCCGGCATCCGGTTTCGCCGCCTGGTGGAGCGTGGCGGGATTGCCCGGCTGCCGGGCGCGCATAACGGCATGGCGGCGCTGCAGGCCAGGCGGGCGGGGTTCGAGGGGCTGTACCTGTCAGGTGCCGCGATGACCGCCTCCATGGGGATTCCCGACCTGGGCATGATCACCGTCGACGAGGTTTGCTTTTTCGTCCGACAGGTGGTGCGTGCCGCCGGCCTGCCGCTGCTGGTCGATGGCGACACCGGCTATGGCGAGGCGCTGAATGTGATGCACATGGTGCGCAGCTTTGAGGATGCCGGGGCCGGGGCGGTGCATATCGAGGACCAGTTGCTGCCGAAGAAATGCGGCCATCTGAACGACAAAAGGCTGGCCGATGCGCACGACATGGCCGCCAAGGTGGCGGCGGCCCGGCGGGCGCGCCGGCATCTGTACGTCATCGCGCGCACTGACGCCGCGGCGAGCGAGGGGATGGACGGGGCGGTGGCGCGGGCGAAGCTGTATCTGGAGGCAGGTGCGGATGCGATCTTCCCGGAGGCGATGACGTCCGCCGAGATGTTCCGCGAATTCGCGTCGCGGGTGAAGGCGCCGCTGCTGGCGAACATGACGGAGTTCGGCCGCACGCCGTTCTTCACCGCCAGCGAGTTCGAGGCGATGGGGTATGCGATGGTGATATGGCCGGTCAGCTCCATGCGCGTTTCGGCCAAGGCGTCCGAGGAGCTGTATGCCGCTATTGCGCGCGATGGCGGCACCCAGGCCATGCTGGAGCGCATGCAGACGCGGGCGGAGCTGTACGACACGATCGGGCTGCATGATTATGAGGCGCTGGATGCCTCGATCGTGAAGACGGTGCTGCCGACGGCGTCGTGACCCCACGCTACGTCGGCAGCGAGATCTATCGCCGGTCCAGCTATGGGCCGAAGCACCCGCTGGCGGTGCCGCGCGTTTCGGTGTGTACCGATCTGGTGCGCGCCATGGGCTGGCTTGATGATGCGCGCTACCTTGAGGCGCCGCTGGCAGGCGATGATCTGCTGCACCGGTTCCATACCGTGGACTATGTCGCCGCACTGAAGCGTGCCGAGTCGGAGCAGGCGGTGAGTGAGGCGGTGCGAAAGCGGCATGTGCTGGGGGCTGGAGGCAATCCGGTGTTTCGCGAGATGTATCGCCGCCCGGCGACCTCGGCGGGTGGCGTGGCCCTGGCCTGCCGGACGGTGCTGGGGGGCGGCGTAGTGCATTGCCCGGGCGGCGGCACCCATCACGGCCGGCCGGATCGGGCGAGCGGGTTTTGCTATCTGAACGACCCGGTGCTGGGCATTACCGAATGGCTTGCGGCTGGGCTGACGCGCATCGTCTATCTCGATATCGACGCGCATCATGGCGACGGGGTGCAGGATGCGTTCCATGACGATGGCCGCGTGCTGACCATCTCGGTGCACGAGGCCGGGCGCTGGCCGCGCACGGGCGCCGCCGATGACCGCGCCGGCGGCATGGCACGCAATTTTCCGGTGCCGCCAGGGTTCAACGACAGCGAGATGCGCTGGCTGCTGCACGAGGCGATCCTGCCGTTGATCGAGCAGTTGCGGCCCGAGGCGATCATGCTCCAGGCCGGGGCGGATGCGCTGGAGGAGGACCCGCAGGCGAAGCTGTCTCTTTCCAACAACGCCCATTTCCAGGTGGTGCGCGCGGTGATGGGGCAGGCCCCGCGCCTGGTGGTGACCGGTGGCGGCGGCTACAACCCATTCTCGGCCGGGCGCTGCTGGGCGGGCATCTGGGCGGTGCTGAACGGCTTCGAGATCCCGGACCGGACCACGCCTGACGCTGCTTCGGTGCTGGACGAATTGCGCTATTATCGCACCGGCATGCGGGTGCCGCCGGCGCACTGGATCGCCACCCTGCGCGATGCGCCGCGCGAGGGGCTGGTGTGCGGGGAGGTTCGGCGGCTGGCCGCAGTGGCCCTGGAGGAGAGCGGAGCATGATTCGCCCGACATTGATTCGCCGGACATTGTTGCTGGGCATGGGGGCGCTGCTGCTGCCGGTTCGTGCGCACGCCCAGATCGGGCCGCAGCCGGAGTTGCGCAAGGAACGCATCATGATCGCCACGTCCAAGGGCAAGAACCACAGCTTCATGGTGGAGATGGCGATCGAGCCGGCGGAGCAGTCGATCGGGCTGATGTTCCGCCCCCGGGTGCCGGCCGACGGCGGCATGCTGTTCGACTGGGGGCGGCCGCGCATTTCGCAGATGTGGATGCGCAACACCATCGTCAGCCTGGACATGCTGTTCATCGGCGAGGATGGGCGCATCCGCACCATCGCCGAGCGCACCATTCCCCAGAGCCTCGCGGTGATTGACAGCAAGGTGCCGGTTCGCGCGACGCTGGAGTTGGCGGCGGGCACCGCCCAGCGGCTGGAGATCAACGTGGGGGATCGGGTGGTGCACCCGATGTTCCTGGTCGCCCCGCGCTGATTTGCGCTTGGCGCTTGCCTTGGCGCGCGCGCGCCCATAGTTTCCGCCCGCCGCCGGCACGGACGGGGCGTGGCGCAGCCTGGTAGCGCGCGTGTTTTGGGTACACGAGGCCGCCGGTTCGAGTCCGGCCGCCCCGACCAGTGCGGTGGCAAACGACGGGACCATACTATGCCGGCGGGCACGTCGCCGGACGAGACGCCGGAGGAGAAGCCATGCGGGCGCGCATTTACCAGATCCCCAGGAACGCCATGCAGGCGGGCAAGGCCAAGACCGATGATTGGGTGCTGGAGTTCGAACCCGCCGAGCCGCGCCGTGCCGACCCGCTGATGGGCTGGATCGGCAGCGGCGACACCCAGGCCCAGATCCGCCTGGGTTTCGCGACACGCGAGGAGGCGGTGGCCTATGCCGAGCGCGAGGCAATTCCCCACGTTGTCGAACTGCCGCAGAAGCGGGTGACGAAGCCCAAGGCGTACAGCGACAATTTCCGCGCCGGCCGGGTGGAGAACTGGACGCACTGACGGCGTCGCCCGGCACGCGGATGTCGAGACCGTCCGCCGGCCTTGTCTGCCACGGCCTGCGCAAGACATTCCCTCTTGGGGTGCGGGCGCTCGATGGCGTCGACCTTGATATCGAGGCGGGTTCGTTCTTCACCCTGCTCGGCCCCTCCGGTTGCGGCAAGACGACGCTGCTGCGCGCCATTGCCGGTTTCGAGACGCCCGAGTCCGGCACGATCGCGCTGGAAGGCCAGTGGCTTGATGGGTTGCCGCCGCATCGCCGGCCGGTGAACACGGTGTTCCAGGGCTATGCGGTGTTTCCGCACCTGACGGTCGCGCGCAACATCGCCTTCGCGCTTGAAATGCAGCGCCGGCCGCGCGCCGAGATTGATGCGCGAGTGGCAGAGATGCTGGCCCTGGTGCGTCTTGACGGCTACGGCGCGCGCATGCCCGGCCAACTCTCGGGCGGCCAGCAGCAGCGCGTGGCGCTGGCCCGCGCGCTGGCGGCCCGGCCTCGGCTGCTGCTGCTGGACGAGCCGCTCTCCGCGCTCGACCAGAAGCTGCGCGGGGAGATGCGCGGCGAATTGAAGCGGTTGCAGGTGGAAACCGGCATCACCTTCGTTTTCGTCACCCACGACCAGCATGAGGCGCTGTCGCTGTCCGACCGGATTGCGGTGATGCGCGACGGACGCGTGGTGCAGGTTGGCACGCCCTTGGAGATTTATGAGCGCCCCGCGACGCGGTTCGTCGCGGAGTTCATGGGGGAGGCCAACATCCTGTCCGCCCGACGTCTTGGTCCGCGACGCTTCCAGGTTGCCGGCACGGAATTGGATGCCGCGATGGACGCGCCGGGCGGGGCGGCGACCCTGGTGCTGCGGCCGGAACGGGCTGTCCTGACGACCGCGCCGACAACGCAGTCGCTGGCGGGGGTGGTGGCCCACGCCGTCTATGATGGTGCCGACACCATGTTTCATGTGTCGCTGGCCGATGGCAGCGTGCTGCGGGTGCGCGCGGTGAATGGCATCGGTGCTGGCGCGCCCTTCGCAGTCGGGGCGGCGGTGCAGATTGCGATCCCGCCCGCCGCCCTCATCGTCGTCGAAGAGTGAGGGTCAGCCGACCGGCATCGTCTCGGCCATCGGCTTCATCGCCACGACCTTGTCATACCAGGCGCTCAGCTTCGGGTGGCCGGGGCGCCACGGCTCGTGCGGGAAGCGGAAATCGAGGTAGCCCAGCGCGCAGGCGATGGTGATCTCGCCATAGGTGGCAAGCCCGTTCAGCGAATCCGCCTCGGCCTCCAGCGAATGCAGCGCGCGCGCCACCTTGCCCTTCTGCTGCTCGATCCATGTCACGCGGCCCTCGTCCTGCGGCAGGGCGATCTCGCGCCGACGCGGCTGGGCGGCGTCCATGATGCCGTCGCCGAGGGCTGCGCGGCGGATCGCGGTCCAGCGGGCGGGGCCGGCGGGGGGGAACAGTGGCGGGGCGGTGCCGATGCTGTCGATGTATTCGCAGATCACCGGGCTGTCGTAGAGCATCATGCCGTCATCGGTGGCCAGCGTGGGCACCTTGGACAACGGATTCATGCCGGCCAGGACCGGGTCAGTGGTGCCGATCTTGGCTCTTTCGATCTGGCCGTCGATCCCGCGCGCGACGGCGCAGGCGACGACCTTTCGGACATAGGGGCTGGCGGCGGAGAAGGCGAGTTTCATGGCGGGCGTTTCCGGTTGTTGGTGGTACGACTCTGCAAGCCTCGCGCCCGGTCCGCAAGCCGGGTGGCTGTCGGCTTGAGGGCCACGATGCTGGATCAGCCGTTGTGGCGGTGGAGTCCCCTGACGTTGGCCATTGCCAAATGTCTCCTGCCTGAAATCGACGTTGACAACGGCAGGCGCCGGGGTTGACGCTGCATTGCATAAACGTCACCCGGGCCGCATGGCGCCCGGCAATGGCAACAGGGAAAGGCGGAGCAATGAGCGAGTTCTCCCGTTACGTGGCGGGCCTCGGCCGGCGAGGCTTTCTCCAGGCATCCGCGGGGCTCGGCCTGGCCGGCCTCGGCGCTGGCTTGGGCGGCGGGCCGGCGTCGGCGCAGGGCGCGCCGTGGGCCGCGGTGCCCAAGGGCAAGGTCGACAAGGTGAACTTCGTCGTCTGGACCTATGGCGACATCTACACGAAGATCGCCGCGAAATTTAAGGAGGATTGGGGCGTCTCCGTCGACTCCACCATCTCATCCTTCAACGACCATCCGCCCAAGCTGCTGTCGATGTACGCTGGCGGCGAGTCGATCGACGTGTCGCAGTCCTCTCCATACTCCTTCTGGAACTTCGTCTCCCAGGGACTGGTGGAGCCGCTGTCCGACATGCCGGGCGCGGCCGACTACGTGGCCGACATGACCGACATGATGAAGACGGTGGCGGTGCACAACGGCAAGCTCATGGGCATGCCGTATTTCTCCACCACCTGGGTGTGGAACTATTTCGAGCCGCTGCTGGAAAAGGCGAAGTTTACCCCCTTCAAGACCTATGACGAATTGCTGGACCAGTTGCGCAAGGCCAAGAAGGACAAGATTTCCGAATACCCGATCTTCTGGGTTGCCGGCGTCGGGCTCGAACAGCTTCCCGGCACCTGGATGCAGATGACCTGGAACCGCGGCGGCGTGTTCTTCGACAAGGCCGGCAACCACCAGCTCGGTGCCGGCTCGGTCGCGCGCGAAACGCTGAAATGGTGGGTCCAGACGTTCACCGAGGGCCTCGCCGACCCCGAATCGCTGAAGCAGCAGTTCGTCGGCTCGGCCAAGGCGTTCAGCGCCGGCACCAACCTGTACCGAGGCCCCAACCACCACTACACCCTGCAGGTCGCCAACGACCCCACCCAGTCGCCCAATGCCGGCAAGATCAAGGTGCATGAATCCCCGGGCGACGGCCGCACCATCGGCACCGCCCATGTCTATTTCGTCACCACGGCGAACCGGAACAAGGAATGGGCCTGGAAGCTGCTGCAGTATCTCGGCGGCAAGACCAAGGACGGAGAGTACAGCCAGGCGATCAACCTGGCCAAGGACGCCATGCTCGGCTCCGGCTACACCTCCGTGATGAACAGCGACGCCATCAGCAAGGGCTGGGCCCCGTATGGCGACGTGCCGAAGATCCTCGACATGTGGAAGAAAACCACCTTTGTCGGCGAGGTGTGCAACTCGATGTACAAGCCGTGGCACTTCCCCTGGAGCGACCGCCTGAACATCGAGGTGCAGAAGGCGCTCACCGGCCAGATCACCGCCGATGCCTGCTGCGACAACCTGATCGCCGCCATCCGCCAGGTTCAGCGCGGCTGACCCGGAGGCGTCGCGTGAGCGCCACGACCGCCAAGGTGCGCGGGGGCCGCGCGGCCCCCGTCCACCGCTTCGGCCGCGAGTTGCCGCCACGGCTTCTCGGCTTCGTGATGAACCTGCCGACGCTGATCGTGCTGGCGCTGGTGCTGGCCTACCCGATCTACTATGCGGGCTATCTCTCGCTGCATAAGGTCTCGCTGGTGCAGCTACGCAGCGGGGTTTTTCCGTTCGTCGGTTTCGACAACTACGAGAGGGTGCTGACCGATCCGCTGTTCCTGCTCTCGCTTGGGAACACGATGCTTTTCACCGCCTTCGTGGTGACGGTGGAAGTGGTGGCCGCGGTTGCCATCGCGATCCTGATCAACCAGCAGGACGTCTGGACCAGCCGCGTCACCCGCTTCCTGATCCTGTTGCCCTATGCCGTGCCGCCGATCGCCAACGGGCTGATCTGGTCGTTCATGTACAACGGCAAGACCGGCTTCCTGAACCGGATCCTCTACTCGGTCGGGGCGATCGACAGCCCGATCGACTGGACGTCGAACCCCGACACCGCGTTGTACGTGGTCGCGGTTCCCTACATCTGGCGGACGCTGCCGTTCGCGATCCTGCTGACTCATGCGGCCCTCCAGGGCATCAACAAGGAGCTCTACGAGGCAGCCTCGGTTGATGGCGCTGGCGGCTGGCATCGTTTCATCCATATCACTCTGCCGCTGCTGATGCCGGTCATCGTGGTGCTGCTGGTTCTGCGCACGTCCTTCGCGGTCGCGGTGTTCGACGAGATCCTCGCCATCACGCAGGGCGGGCCGGGCGATGCCACCTGGGTTGCCAGTTGGTACAGCTACAAGAAGGGCTTCGCTCCGCCGTTCGACATCGGCGCCGGCGCGGCCTCGGCGTTCATCCTGGCCTTGATCGTGGCCGGGCTCGCGCTGCTTTACGTCAAGCTCCTCTACCGGCGGGTGGATTGACGCGATGCGCAAGACCCCGCTGCAGAAGCTGCTGCTGCACCTCGCCAACCTCGTGGTGATCGGCTTCATCCTGCTGCCGATGGCCGCCGTGGTGATCGGCTCCCTGCTCGCCGAAAAGAGCCTGGCTGGCGATACCCGTTCGATCATCCCGGGCGAGATCACGTTGGATAATTTCCGCGTGATCATCAGCCGCGGCGAACAACGGGGCAAGGTGTTCGAACAGGCCACCTACCTGCCGGACAACGTGAAGAAGATCTACCACGCCCTCGGCAATTCGGTGGTGATCTCACTGTCGGTCACCTTGCTCACCCTGGTCTTCGCGTCGCTGTCTGCCTACACGGTTGTCAAGCTGAACCTGCGTTGGGTTGCCTGGCTGCTCAGCGTTAACGTGTTCGCCCGCTTCGTGCCGATCATCGTGTTGATGATCCCGCTTTACGTGATGTTCCGCCAACTTGGGCTGTTGAACTCGATCTGGGGCGTGATCATCGCGCTCACCGGTTTCCTGCTGCCCTACGGCATCCTGATCCTGGTTCCGTATTTCGCATCGATTCCAAAGGAGCTCGACGAAAGCGCGCGCATCGACGGTTGCACCCGCTTCTCCGCTTTCCTGCGCATCACGCTGCCGCTCTCCACGCCGGCGCTGGCCAGCTATGGCGCCATCGTGTTCATCATCGCGTGGAACGACCTGCTGATCCCGCTGATCCTGAACAATCGTGCCGAGTTCATGACCCTGCCGGTCGTGATCGCAAGCCTGGTCGGCGATGTGTTCGTCGTGTTCAACCTGATGATGGCGATCTGCCTGATTGCGCTCACACCCTCGGTGCTCCTGGTCCTGCTATTGCGCAAGTTCGTCGTCGAGGGACTGACGGCCGGAGGCGTGAAGGGCTAGCGCCTCGCGAAATCAGAAATACCCGCGCGCGGCGGCCTGCACTTCGGCCAGCATCTCTTCATCCAGGAAGCGACTTGCGCGTCCGACCAGCGAATGGACCCAGCCGCGCCCGGCCTGGCCTTCCCGAAGTTCATGCACCGCGTCGCGGAATTCCGCGGCGAGTTCGCGCACCTCCTGCATCGTCGCCTCGGTTGCATCCGGATGGGCGGGATGTGCAAACCATCCGGATGCCGTCGCACTGGGAATCCCGCTGGGTGGGCGCAGCCGCGGCAGGCTGCCGTATTCGGGCGCCATCCCGCCCCTGGCCTCGTATTGCCCAAGAGCCGCCGCGCATGCCTCCAACGCGGCCACCAGTGCCTCGGTCTCGGCTTTCCCCATCACGGTTACTCCTGCTGCACGGATCGGCCTTCCATGTGGCGACCTGCCTGCTGCTGCACCAGGGCAACAGGGGGTCTGATGGACGTGTCGTGAACGGCCTGCGTGACCTCGGTTCGCGATTGCCAGTTTAACCGGGGCCAACAGCGAAGGCCAAGTGCGGCTGAGCTATCGCGCCGCGGCGCCGGGCCGCTCCCCGCGGGCAAGGCGGGCCTCAATCTGCGTCAATGCGCCAGGCAGGTCGGCGATGCTGTCGATCACCATGTCGGCGCCGGCCGCGCGCATCTCAGCTTCGGCGCGGGCGCGGATCGGCGCCCGCCCGGCCTCCGGCAGCGCTGCGAGTTCGGCGGCGGACAGGCCACAGATGTTGCCGGTCAGCGCAAGGCCGATCGTCCAGGTGCCGGCGTTCACCCCTTCGCCGATGCCGGGCGGCGTGTCGTCCACCTTCACCACGGTATGCGCGGGCCATACGCCGAGCGTCGTCATCGCGTGCCACATCATCAGCGGGCTCGGCCGGCCTTCCGGCAGGTCGCCGGCGCAGACCACGCAATCGGGCGCATAGCCGGCGGCGGCGGCCAACGGCATCAATTCGGCCATGATCGGGCGGGTGTAGCCGGTGGTGGAGCCGATTCGCATTCTACGGGCCCGCGCCCAGGCGATCGCCTCCAGCGCGCCGGGAATGATGTCGGCGTGGTCGCGGATGGCGGCGATGTTCATCGGCTCGAACACCGCCAGCAGCCGGTCGATTGCCGCGGCGTCGGGCGTGCCGCCCTGGGTGGCCCGCCATGCGTCGGCCACGTGCGGCAGGGCCATGAGTGCTGCGATGTGATCGCGCTTGGCCATTCCCATCGGCCCGCGTGCGTCCGCGACGCTCACCGCAACGCCGAAATGGGCGAAGGCGCGCACGAAGGCGCCCATTGGTGCACGGCTGCCATGGTCCACCACGGTGCCGGCCCAATCCAGGACCAGGGCCTTGAGCATTACATCTCCTTGCGCGCATGGGGCGGCCCGGGCAGGCCGAGCAACTCCGCCACCGTCTCCTCGCCGATCGCGAAGGCCGTGCTGGCCCCGGTACCGGAGGTGACCATCACGAGGCGGACGCCATTGGCGACGGCCTCGGTGAACGCAACATCGGGACCGGAGGGATAGATGCCGATCCACCGCTCCGTCACCACCGGGGTGCGCAGTCCGGTGACGGCGGTGAACTCCTCGAGCATCCGCGCGTCCACGTCCTGCGGCTGGAAGGGGTCGGGCGAGGCATCGTAGTGGTGGCTGTCGCCCACCACGAGCGAACCATCCGTGTGCTGCACGGCGATGAGGTGGATGCCGTCGGCCAGATGGGCGGGCTGTTCGGCCGCAAGCCGTGCCCGCAGCGCGGGAAGCCTGGGGCCGTGGTAGCCAAGGTAGCGCACCAGCCCAAGGTCGCTCATCAGCGGTGCGGGAAAGCGGATGCCGGGATCGGCCAGGCGGAGCATGTGCAGCTTGCACAGGGTGATGCCGCGGCGCGTCATCGCGTCGGGATACAGCGACACGAGATCTGGGCCCGGGCAGACGACGACGTGGCGCGCGAGGATGCGCCCGGCTGCGTGGCTGACGATCCCCGTCTCAACGCCGCGTACCGCGGTGCCGCGCAGGAACCGTACACCGCCTGCCTCAAGCCAGGCGGCAAGGCGGGGGATGGCGTCGCGGCTTTCCACCCGAAGCTCGTGCACGGAATGCAGCGCGCCTGCCAGTTCGGGCGCCACCGTGGGCATCGCCTGACGCAGCATCGCCGCATCCAGCAGCCGGCAGCCCTCCCCCATCGGGCCGGCGGCAAAATCCTCCAGCACGTCCATCGCCTCTGGACGCCGCGCGACCATCAGCATGCCGCGCTGGTGGATGGCGATGCCGGCCTTCGGCGCAACCTCGGCCCAGACATCGCGCGTGCGCCGGGCACGCCGCCACGTAGCACCTTCCTGCTGGCCGGTGACCGTAATGAACCCGAAGTTCCGCACCGAGGCGCCAACCGCGCGCGCCTCGCGATCAAGCACCACGACGCGCAGCCCCTGGCGCAGCGCCGCCAGCGCATGGGCCAGGCCGACGATACCGGCGCCAACAATGGCGATGTCGAACGAAGCCGTGCTCATCATTCCGACCTAGCGGCGCTGCGCCCGCGGTGCAAGCGCGCCACGCAGCGGGCAGGAGTCATTCCCGCGGGCTGCACCATATGCAACAGGTGCTTCGTCGATTCTTCATGAATGCATCGCGAAGATTGCGTCGGGCCTCCTGCGCCTCCGACCGCAACCTGACGTTTTTTACCAACCCCTGTATTTTTTGAACCTTGAGAGCAGGCAAGGCAGGGCTCTGCCCTGAACCCACAAAGGGTCGGCGGCCCTTTGATCCCCAATACTTTAAGAAAGACAAGGTCCAGGGGCTTGGCCCCTGTCGGGTCTGGGCAGAGCCCAGTCTTCACTCTTCGTCCATGAGCCGAAGCCAACGAGGCGTGGTATTATTCCTTCGATACGCATCGAATATGCGGGCCGGCTTTGGGCACTGTGCGGCCTGCGCGCCCATTGCCACCCTTTCGGGCAGGGGCCATCATGGTTCAAATACCTGGGGAAACGGCAATGGTCGGCTCACGCGTGGCATCAATCTTGATGCGTCGTCTGCTCGCATCCGCCTGCATCGCGGCCTTGATCGGGGTTGCCGCCCCCGCCGCCGCCCAGCGGCTCACCTTCGCGGTTGCCTCGGACGTCACCTCGCTCGATCCGCATTTCCACAACACGGCCATCAACCACGCCACCGGCGACCATATCTACGAGCCGCTGACCTTCCAGGACCCACATGGCAAGGTGATCCCGAACCTCGCCCGCAGCTTCCGTATCCTGGACGATCATACCTGGGAGTTCGAACTGCACCCCGACGTGACGTTCCACGACGGCACCAAGCTCGACCCGGAGGATGTCGCCTTTACCTTCGCGCGCATCCCGCAGGTAAAGGGTCCCAGTTCCTACACCCATTTCATCGAATCGGTGGCGGGTGTCGAGCGCCTGTCTGCGACCACTTTCCGGATCAAGACCCGCGTGCCGGACCCCTTCCTGCCGTTCAACCTTGCCGGGGCAAAGATCCTCAGCCGGTCCATCCACAACGACGCGCAGACGACCGACTTCAACTCGGGCAAGCTCGCCGTCGGCACCGGCCCCTACCGCTTCGTCAGCTACGCGCGCGGCGACCGCCTTGTACTCAAGCGCAACGACAGCTGGTGGGGCCAGCGCAACCCCGCCACCGCCCAGCCCTGGGAGGACGTGACGATCCGCGTCATCAACTCCGATGCCTCGCGAATGGCAGCCCTGCTCGCCGGCGAGGTCGACCTGGCCGACCGCGTGCCGCCCGACGACCTTCCCCTGGTGCGCAACAACGCGGCCCTGTCGCTGTTCGCCCTGCGCGGCCACCAGGTCGCCTACCTGTTCCCCGATTCCTCCCGCGACGGCCCCCTGCCGCTGACCGTCGACAAGAAAACCGGCCAGCCGCTGGCCGCCAACCCGCTGCGCGATCGCCGCGTGCGCGAGGCGATCTCGCTGGCGATCAACCGCCGCGCCATCTCGGACACCATCATGAACGGCGGCTCCTTCCCCGCCGACCAGATGGTCGCCCCCGGTGCCATCGGCCGCGACGACACCCTGCCCGAACTGAAGTTCGACGCCACGCGCGCCCGCGCCCTGCTCGCCGAAGCCGGCTACCCCGACGGCTGGCGCTGGACGATCGTGGCACCCAACGGCCTTTTTTCCGGCGACGCCAAGATTGCCCAGGCCATCGCCCAGATGCTCACCCGCATCGGCATCGAGACGCGGCTGGACACCATGGTGAACGCCATGTTCATCCCCAAGATCAACGCGCGCGAACACCCGATGTTCATGATGAGCTACCTCTCATCCACCAGCGTTCCCGTGCTGCGCTCGGTCTGGGTCACCAAGGGCACCGGCCCCGGCAATGGCGTGGCCAACCGCATGCACTACAGCAACCCGGCCCTCGACCAAGTGTTCCTCTCCGGCGTCACGCGTATGGACGACGCGCTGCGAGCCCAGGAACTGGCCCAGGCGATGCGACTGGGCATCGAGGACCTGGCCACGATCCCCATCGTGTTCGCCGGCTATAACTGGGGCGCTCGCAAGGACAGGGTGGTGATTGAGCCGAACGTGCTTGGCTTCACGCAGGCGATGCTCATGCGCCCGGCGAAATAGGCAGGGGCCGCGTCCTGCGATAAGATAGCGAGGCTCAGTGCGCCCTTAGCTCAGGTGGATAGAGCAACAGCCTTCTAAGCTGTGGGTCGCTGGTTCGAGTCCAGCAGGGCGCGCCAGCTTGTTCGCACCAACGCCAGGCCACTGATCCCAGAGAAGGGCAACGATAGGCTTGCCCTTCTGTATCGCTCGTTCCGACCATTCCGAACTCTGTCCGCAAAGGTCCGCTTGCGCGAAAAATCACCGCGCCATGCGCCTCCCTCGTAGCCCAATGATAAACCCCTGGAATGGCCGGAAGAGTCGACCATTCCAGAGGTTCGCATCCCGTGTGGGGCTGGCCGGTGGCCGCGCGCAGAACAAAAACTGCTCCCTGCCCGCGTTGACCCATACTTCATGGGTCAACACAAAGGCGGGCTCATATCATGCGAATTTTTGAAACCCTTGGCATCCCGTAGGGGATTCGAACCCCTGTTACCGCCGTGAAAGGGCGGTGTCCTAGGCCTCTAGACGAACGGGACGCAGGGACGGCCGGTGGGTAGCCGAGGGCAGCTTCAGGGTCAAGCGTCTCTGCCTCATGTCTCGGCGAGATCGGTGATGATGAAGCTGGTTGAGACCCGCCCGTTCCATTCTTCCGCGCGCAGATGCCCTGCCACATGCAGCGGTGCGGCGCCCCGTTCCAGCAAAGCTGGCGGCAACGGCCCGTCCTTCGCGCGGAACATCACCGCCTTCAGCCGCGGCCCGCCGCCTTCGCCTTCCAGGAATGCGCGGATCGTGTTCAGCTCCCGCCCGATCCGCTCCGCCCGCACGATGCGGCAGCGCGGCAGCGCCAACACAGGTTCCTCGTTGCCGTTCCCGAATGGCGCCAGCCGGGTCAGGCTTTCGGCCAACTCCAGAGTGCAGCCGCCCACCGCCGCTGTCCCCTCCACCACCAGGTCCGCCGCCGGCGGATAGGCAGCCGCCGCCGCCAGCCGTTCATCCAGGAAGGCGTGGAACGCCGCGATCCGCCCCGCCGGCAGCGAGAACCCGGCCGCCATCGGATGCCCCCCGCCGGTTGCCAGCAGCCCCGACTGGCGTGCCGCGATGATCGCGCTGCCCAGGTCGATGCCGGCCACCGACCGCCCGGACCCCTTGGCGATCCCGTCGGCGATGCCGGCCACCAGCGCGGGCCGGTTGAACTTCTCCTTGATCCGCCCTGCGACGATGCCCACCACACCGGGGTGCCAGTCCGCACCCGCCACCAGCACCGCCGCATGGCCTACCGCCAATTGCGCCTCGGCTTCGTCGAGCGCCTGGGTCAGCATGCCCATCTCGACCGCTTGGCGCTGCCGGTTCACCCCATCCAGCGTCGCCGCCATGGCCCGCGCATCCAGCGGATCCGTGCTCAGCAACAGCCGCAGCCCCAGCCCCGCTTCCCCGATCCGCCCGCCCGCATTGATCCGCGGCCCCAGCGCGAAGCCCAGCGTCATCGCGCTGACCTTGTCGCGCACCGCCGCCACCTCCAGCAGGGCTGCGATCCCCGGCCGGTCGCGCCGCTGCATCACCCGCAGCCCTTGGGCCACCAGCGCGCGGTTCACCCCCACCAGCGGCATCACGTCGCACACCGTCGCCAGTGCCACCAGGTCCAGCCACTCCATCAGGTTCGGCTCTGCCCGGCCCGAGAAATGCCCTGCCCGGCGCAGGCTGCGCAGTGTCGCGATGGCCGTCAGGAACGCCACCGCCGTCGCGCACAGCATCTTCTGGCCGGAGGTGCAGTCGAGCCGGTTCGGGTTCACCGTCGCCACCACGCGCGGCGGCGGCCCCTCGGCGGTGTGATGGTCCAGCACCACGATGTCCGCCCCGCCCAGCGCCTCCAGCACCGCCGCCGCGGCCGTCCCGCAATCGACGCACACCACCAGCGTCGCCCCGCGCGCCACCAGACCCTCCAGCGCCGCCAGGTTCGGGCCATACCCTTCGGCAAGCCGGTCCGGCACATAGGGCAGCACCGGGCAGCCAAGGTCGCGCAGGAAGCCGGACATCAACGCCGCACTGCACGCCCCGTCGACGTCGTAGTCGCCGAACACCGCCACCGTCTCGCCCTGCCGCACGGCCCGCGCGAGTCGGTCGGCCGCCGCGTCCATGTCGATCAGGCGCGACGGATCTGGCAGCAGCGCGCGCAACGTGGGCTCCAGGAAATGCGCGGCCTCCTCGATGCCGACCCCTCGGCCGGCCAACAGACGCGCGACCACTTCGTCGAGCCCCAGGCGCTGGGCGATCGCCAGCCCCGTGCGCGCCTCGCCCTCGCGCCACACCCAGCGTCG
>JANPIH010000126.1:0-17734 GCA_031424895.1 Rhodospirillales bacterium | reverse complement strand
CGGCCCTTGGTGGGTCCTCCGCGGCGCGACTTCGCGTCGCGACGGCAAAGCCCTGGCCTTTTCTCTCTTCATTGGTCAGTCATTTGGTCGGTTGGCACAATCCGGCGCCAAGCGGCCGCTTCTCCGCGACGCCTTGTCCAGGCTTGCCATGACCCCCGCGACCCTTCCTCGGAAAGGTCGCGGGGGTCATCGCCTTTGAGTCTCGAGCAATAACCGGCCGAATGGAACCACGCCGACCCAGCCGCCTCACTTCCGCTGCCACCGGTCCCGGGGCTCCAGCACCGACTGCGGTCCCGCCGTGTCGAGCCACGCGGCGGCATCGGCATTGCCCTGCAAGGTGCTGTCCCAGAACGCGGTGCTGAGCGCCTGGATCGCCCGATGGTGGTTCGGGTTGCGCGGCAGATGGTCGCCCGGCAAGGCATTGTCGGCGAAAGCGGAATGCTCGCCATGGTGGAGCACGAGTTCATATTTCCGCCCAGGCGGCAGCGCCGGAAACACCGCCAGTCGGTCGGAACCGCCATCGATCAGCGACACGTCGTGGGTGCCGGTCATCACCATCCAGGGAATCGGCACCTGGGCGAAGGCCTCGGCAGACCCACCAAGGCTTGGGCCGCGTGGGCTCAGCAACAGCGCGGCCTTGATCCGCCGGTCGGGCCAGGTTCCGGGCAAACCAGGGGGAATGCGCTGCCCGGCAACGACCTGGGTGGTGAACGCGCCAAAGGAATGTCCCGCCAGCCCGATCCGGTCCAGCGCCAACTGGGCACCAATGCGATGCACATCGCCGGCCGCGCTCCAACTTGCCAGCGCGTCGAGCACCACAACCACGTCGCGCATCCGGGCAACAAGATTGGCACCGCTGGCCGCGGCCCGCAGCGCCTCCATGCGACGGTCCGGCGCCACGTCGCGCCAAACCCCGTCATCGGAGCCCAAATGTTGCAGGAACACCGTGACATAGCCTGCCGCGCGCCACTGCCGCTCAAGATAGGCGCCGCCGTGGCGGTTGCCCCCCAGCCCATGGCTGAACAGAATCACCGGCATCGGCCGCGGCCGGGCGCCGAAGGCGATGCGCAGCGGGATGACCCGATTGCGCGCGGCGTCCCTCAGCACGATGTCATGAATCCTGTCCGCCCCCAGGGTCTGCTCGTCGGGAATCGTCGGATCATAGCCGGACGCAAACGCCGAACGGGCGGCCAGCCAAGCTGCACCGCCCGTCGCAAATCCCCTGCGGGACGCCAGTGAAGCCGCCATCGCGCCCGAGGCGGCGGTGGCGCTAAACCGGCGTGGCCGCGTCGGCCAGCACGGTCACGCGCGTCGGAGTAACTTCCGCGAAACCCCCGGTCACCTGGAGGCTTTCGGTCACCCGGCCACCTTCGTACAGGCGAATCACGCCAGGCTGCAGCAGGACGATCATGGGCGCATGCAGCGGCAGCACGCCCATCTCGCCTTCGGCCGCCGGAATGACCACCATGTCCACCGGCCGCGACAGCAGCAGCTTCTCGGGACTGACGATTTCGAGATCGATGGGCATGGCGGCTGATCCCTGTTAGGCGCTGGCCTTCATCGACTCGGCCTTCTTCACGGCCTCCTCGATGGTGCCGACCATGTAGAAAGCGGCCTCGGGCAGATGGTCGTATTCGCCGGCAACGATCGCCTTGAAGCTGCGAACGGTGTCGGCGATCGGCACGAACACGCCCGGGAAGCCGGTGAACACCTCGGCGACGTGGAAGGGCTGGCTCAGGAAGCGCTGGATCTTGCGCGCGCGCGCCACGACCAGCTTGTCCTCTTCCGAAAGCTCGTCCATGCCCAGGATGGCGATGATGTCCTGCAGCGACTTGTAGGTTTGCAGCACGCGCTGAACCTCTCGGGCCGTGGTGTAGTGCTCGTCGCCGACGATGCGCGGGTCGAGCGAGCGCGAGGTGGAGTCCAGCGGGTCCACGGCCGGGTAGATGCCGAGTTCGGCGATCGAGCGCGACAGCACGGTCGTGGCGTCGAGATGGGCGAAGGAGGTGGCCGGTGCTGGGTCGGTCAGGTCGTCGGCGGGCACGTAGATGGCCTGCACCGAGGTGATCGAGCCCTTGTTGGTGGAGGTGATGCGCTCCTGCAGGGCGCCCATGTCGGTTGCCAGCGTCGGCTGGTAGCCCACGGCGGAGGGGATGCGGCCCAGCAGCGCCGAAACTTCGGCACCTGCCTGGGTGAAGCGGAAGATGTTGTCCACGAAGAACAGCACGTCCTGGCCTTCCTCGTCGCGGAAGTACTCCGCCAAGGTCAGGCCGGACAGCGCCACGCGCGCCCGCGCACCCGGCGGCTCGTTCATCTGGCCATAAACCAGCGCCACCTTGGAGCCCTCGGTGGTGTTGTCGCCCAGCTTGATGACGCCGGCATCGCACATCTCGTGATACAGGTCGTTGCCCTCGCGCGTGCGCTCGCCCACGCCGGCGAACACCGACACGCCGCCATGCGCCTTGGCGATGTTGTTGATCAGTTCCTGGATGAGCACGGTCTTGCCGACGCCGGCGCCGCCGAACAGGCCGACCTTGCCGCCCTTGAGGTAAGGAGCGAGCAGGTCCACCACCTTGATGCCGGTGGCCAGGATTTCGGCCGAGGAGGCCTGTTCCTCGAAGGTCGGCGCGCTGCGGTGGATCGGCATGCGGCTGGTGGCGGGAACCGGGCCGCGCTCGTCGATCGGGTCGCCGATCACGTTCAGGATGCGGCCCAGCGTGCCCGGTCCGACCGGCACCGAGATCGGCGCGCCGGTGTCGACCACTTCCTGGCCGCGGACCATGCCGTCGGTGCTGTCCATGGCAATGCAGCGCACGGTGCGCTCGCCGAGTTCCTGGGCCACTTCGAGCACCGTCGTGGTGTTACCCGACTTGGTGATCAGCGCGCTCAGAATGTACGGCAGCTCGCCGTCGAACTGCACGTCCACGACGGCGCCCAGAACCTGGGTGATGCGCCCGACATTGTTGCTGGCCATTAGGGACTCCTGGTTGACTGGCGATCGGTGATCAGGTGGCGGCGTTCAGACGGCTTCGGCGCCGGAAATGATCTCGATCAGCTCCTTGGTGATGTTCGCCTGGCGGGCGCGATTGTAGTTCTGGGACAGCCGCTTGATCATGTCGCCGGCGTTGCGGGTGGCGTTGTCCATGGCGGTCATGCGCGCGCCGTGTTCGCCGGCGGCACTTTCCAGCAGGGCGCGATAGACCTGGATGGCGAGATTCTGCGGCAGCAGGCGGCCGAGGATCACCTCCTGGTCGGGCTCGTCCGGGTCGCCGGCCTCGTATTCGTAGATGGCGCCGGAACTTGAGATGGCATCGCCCTGCGGCAGCGGGGTGGGGATCAGCCGCATCTCGGTCGGCACCTGAGCGATCACCGACTGGAAGCGGTTGTAGATCACGGTGCACACATCGAAGGCGCTGTCGTCCAGAAGCGCGGTGATGCGGGCGGCGATGTCCTGGGCGTCGGTGAAGGCGATGTGCTTGCGCCCGGCATAGGAGATGTCGCCGATCAGCCGACTGGCCATTTCGCGGCGCAGATAGTCGCGCCCCTTGCGGCCCACGGCCAGGATCTTGACGGTCTTGCCCTCGCTTTCCAGCCGGCGAGCAAGGTTGCGGGTCATGCGGCCGATATTGGAGTTGAACGCGCCCGCCAGGCCACGATCGGCGGTGACGGGAACCAGCAGGTGGACACGGTCGGCGCCGCTGCCGACCAGCAGCCTCGGTGCGGTCGGCGAGCCGATGACCGCGGCGCCGAGGGAGGCGAGCATCCGCTCCATGCGCTGTGCGTAGGGGCGGGCCGCCTCGGCCTGGGTCTGGGCGCGACGGAGCTTGGAAGCCGCGACCATCTTCATGGCCGAGGTGATCTTCTGCGTCGACTTGACGCTGGTGATGCGGACCCGAAGGTCCTTTAAGGTCGCCATGGCGCGCTGCTACCCCTGGGATTGCGTCGGGGTCAGGCGAACGACTTGGTGAAGCCGTCCAGGAACGCGATCAGCTGCTTCTCGATATCCGGCTTGATCTCGCGATCGGCGCGGATGGCATTGATGATGGCCGGCTCGCGAACCTTGATGTCTGCCAGCAGCTGGCTTTCGAAGCGGCCGATCTTGCCGACCTCGATGCGGTCGAGATAGCCGCGCACGCCGGCGAACAGGCCGATCACCTGTTCCTCGACGGGCACCGGCTTGAACTGCGGTTGCTTCAGCAGTTCGGTCAGGCGGGCGCCGCGAGCCAGCAGCTGCTGGGTAGAGGCGTCGAGGTCGGAGGCGAACTGGGCGAAGGCGGCCATTTCACGGTATTGCGCGAGCTCAAGCTTGATGCGCCCGGCAACCTGCTTCATCGCCTTGATCTGCGCGGCCGAACCGACGCGGGAAACCGAGATGCCGACGTTCACGGCGGGGCGGATGCCTTTGAAGAACAGCTCGGTCTCCAGGAAGATCTGCCCGTCGGTGATCGAGATCACGTTGGTGGGGATGTAGGCCGAGACGTCGCCGGCCTGGGTCTCGATCACCGGGAGTGCCGTGAGCGAGCCGGCGCCGAAATCGTCGTTCATCTTGGCCGCGCGCTCGAGCAGGCGCGAGTGCAGGTAGAACACGTCGCCCGGATAGGCTTCGCGGCCCGGCGGGCGGCGCAGCAGCAGCGACATCTGGCGATAGGCGACGGCCTGCTTGGAGAGGTCGTCATAGAAGATGACCGCGTGCATGCCGTTGTCGCGGAAATACTCGCCCATGGTGCAGGCGGTGTAGGGTGCCAGGAACTGCATCGGCGCGGGGTCCGAGGCGGTCGCGGCGACGACGATGGAGTATTCCATCGCGCCGTTTTCTTCCAGGGTGCGCACCAGCTGCGCGACGGTGGACCGTTTCTGGCCAATGGCGACGTAGATGCAATAAAGCTTCTTGCTTTCGTCGGTGCCGGCGTTGATCCCCTTCTGGTTGAGGATCGTGTCGATGATCACGGCGGTCTTGCCGGTCTGGCGGTCGCCGATGATCAGTTCGCGCTGGCCGCGGCCGATCGGGATCAGGGCGTCGATCGCCTTGATGCCGGTTTGCATCGGCTCGTGCACCGATTTGCGCGGGATGATGCCCGGTGCCTTAACCTCGACCAGCATGCGCTTGCCGTCGATCGGGCCCTTGCCGTCGATCGGGTTGCCGAGGCCGTCGACCACGCGGCCGAGCAGGCTCGGGCCGGTGGGCACGTCGACGATGCGGCCGGTGCGCGAGACGGTGTCGCCTTCGCGGATGCGGGTGTCGTCGCCAAAGATCACGACGCCGACGTTGTCGGTCTCAAGGTTCAGCGCCATGCCGGTAAGGCCCGCGCCCGGGAAGCTGACAAGCTCCCCGGCCATCACGTTCTGAAGGCCGAAGATGCGGGCAATCCCGTCACCCACGCTCAGCACCTGGCCGGTCTCGGAAACGTCGGCCTCGGTATCGAAAGAAGCGATCTGCTTCTTCAGAATCTCCGAAATCTCCGCGGGACGGATCTCCATATCAGGCGGCTCCCTTCATGGCGTACTGCAGGCGCTGCAGCCGGGACTTGAGACTGGAGTCGAACAGCCGCGCGCCGATGCGCACAACCAGGCCGCCCAGCAGGGCGGGTTCGACCTTCTTGACGATGTTCACGTTGCCGTAGCCGGCCTCGATCAGGCGGGCGCGCAACTGCTGTTCCTGAACGTCGGTGAGCGGATGTGCCGTCGCAACCTCCGCCACCACAACGCCGCGCTTGGCGGCAACCAGGGCGGCAAACGCGGTGATGATGGCCGTCAGCGCCGAAAGCCGGCGGTTGGCGGTCACTACGCCGACGAAATCCATCACGATCTTGCCGAAGCCGTGCGATTCCATCACCGCCCGCATGGCCTTGCCAGCGGTATTCACATCGATCAGCGGCGAGCGCACCAGGCGCTTCACATCATCGCTGGCCGCGATCAATTCGCCCAGCGACTCCATCTGCGCCACCACCGCGTCGATCTGCTCCTGGCCAGAGGCATGGGCATACAGCGCAGCCGCATAGCGATCGGCAAGCCCGCCGCCGGAGGAAATCGTGTTGCCGCCCGCGGACGATGGCCCAGAGGGGGGTGTTTGCCCAGAGGATGCAGTCGCCGACAAGGGCCCGTTTCCGTTTGCTGGGCCACCCCCGACACATCCGAAGCCGGATACGTCCGAAAGCAGCCGGGTGGACAAATCAGGCCGGCAAACCGGCCCCGCGACACAAAGCTGGCGGTGGCGTCGACCCATTGGCCGACGTCGCATCTCCAACGAAGCGGGCTCTATCACGCGGTGCAGGACCCCGCAACATACCGGCGTGCAAGATTCGCACGCCAGAAGCCAACGCGCGCAAATCGCAGCCCGATCACGCAGCCCGGCGGCGAACCGTGCCGGTGACTTCCTGCCGCATGGCCACCGCAATGACGCCGACAACCTGCCGCAGGTTGCCTTCCACCAGATGCACCATCTCCGCCGGCATCCGGTCCATCGCGATATCAACGCGCACCACCTCCCCGCGCCGCTCGGCGGCAAACCCGTCGGGAACAAGGTCGCGGCGGGCAAAGGGCTGGATCAGCCGCGGCAGCAGGCCTGGCGAAACCTCCGCCTCGACAGAAAAACGCACGGCGGAAAGAAGGCCAACGAGGGCCCATGGTTCAACGGACATGGATGAATCGCTCCGGAAGCGGTCGAGATAGGGGAGGCGCGCGTGGTCCCCGGCTGCTCAGGCAGCCGGGCCAGTAATTCGCGCAATGCCGCTCCGGAATGTCATGAACAATCAATAGCAGGTCAGCCGGGCGGTCGCCACACCAGTTCCGGGAGCCTGACCAGCGGAATCAGACCAAGCGATAGCGTCCGGTTCTGCAAGCTGAACGGCATCTCCACCCGCGCCGCCCCGCCATCGGCCGGGGTGCGCGCCATCGGCGCCAGCACCGCGCCAGCCACCAGCGCGCCGCGCGGCGTCATCACGCCGGCCGCCGTCAGCGCCCGCAGCGCGGCGCCGTGTCCGGCCACCCGCGCCGTCGCCGCCCCCATCGGCTGCAACCGCGCATCAAGCGCCAGCGTGGCCCCACCAGAAAGCGCAACCTCCCCCCAGCCCAGGTCGAGCCGGCGCAGTTCCACCGTGCCCCCGCCGTCGCGCCAGGCCTCCGCCCGCGCGGCCAGTTCGGGGCTGCGCGGCACCGGCCCGGTCACCAGAAGATCCACCCCCAGCGTCTCGACCGTCTGCCCCAGCGGCGCGGAAAACCCCGCCGGCAGGCCAATGCGCACGGCCGTGGCCAGCAGCGTCAGCGCAGGCTCGCCCTGCAGGGCGGCCGGGCGGATCTCGCCGGAAAGGTCCAGCCGCCCCAGCGTCACTTCGCCCTCCCCCAACCCGGCACGCAGGTCGGCCACCGCGAGCGTAACGGCCCGCGCAGGCACGCCGGGCTCCAGCGGCACCTCGGCACGCAGCAGCGAAGCAGTCACGGGAATCGCCGGGCCCGCGCCCAGCCGCCACTCCTGCCGCCCCTCGACCGCCAGCACCAGCGTGCGCGGCTGGGCCAGCGCGATCGACACGGTCATCCGCTCGGCCGCCCAGCGCTGCGCGGTCCCCGTGGCGGCATCCAACGGCCCCCGCGCGCTCGGCTGCGGCACCTCCACCGTCGCCGCCCAGGGCCACCCCGTGCGGCGAAGCGTGCCCGCGCTCGCCTGCCAGCCGGGCAGCGGCGGGGCGGCCACGGTCGCGGCCACCTGCCGCTCGATTTCCGCCGCCACCCACCACCACACCGCGCCATGGGCCGCCACCACGGCCAGCAGCACCGCGCCCAGCCAGCCGGCAAGCCGGTGCGGCAACCGCGTCACGGCCTCACGCCCCACCCCTGTAGAAAATCTTGGGCCGGGGACCCGCGCGGCAGATCATCCCCATGACCCCAAAGCCGCACGAAAACCACTCCCAACAGCCAAACCCCCATGCATTATCCACCACTTACGTCGCCTTCCTTGGATTCGCGGTGAAGCCGGAAGAAGCAGCACCCACAGAGTTGTCCACAGCCACCACCCCCGCCGCATACAGCGCCGCCAGCCGCGCCATCAACTCCGCGCGCGGCATCCGGGCCGGCAGGGGCGGCTGGATCGCAACATGGATGATCCCCGGCTCCTTGCGGAACGCCCGCCGCCCCCAGCGCCGGCCCGAATCGGTCACCACCGGCACCACCGGCAGCCCGGTGCGCGTCGCCAGCGCCGCCACCCCAGGATGCAGCGGCAGCGTCGTGCCGGGCGGCGCCCGCGTGCCCTCCGGAAAGATCACGATCTGCCGCCCATCCGCCACCGCCGCGTCCCCATCGCGCAGCAGGCCGCGGATCGCCGAGGCCCCCCCGGCGCGATCCACCGCGATCATGCCAAGCTTGCGGCAAATCCCGCCGTACAAAGGTATGCGCGTCAGCTCCCGCTTCAGCACATAGGTCGCGTCGGGCACCAACAGCAGCCACACGATCGTGTCGAACGCCGACTGGTGCTGCGAGGCGATCAGCGCCGCCCCGCCCTGCGGCAGGTGCTCCCGCCCGGTCACCGTCACGATGATGCCGCAGATCGGCTTCAGCGCGCCCAACACGATCCGCGCCCAGCCGCGCGCCAGCCCGCGCAACCACCCCGGCGGCCCCAGCTGGACCACGACGCTGAGCAGCGCCACCAGCACGGTGATCGAGTAGAACCACACGTTGAACACCGCCGAGCGCACCCAGATCATCCACCCTCCCTTGTTCCAGGCGCCGGCAATCCTGGCACCAACGACGCCGCCGCCTCTTCCTCACGCGCCACCCAGCCCGACAGCCCCGCCATGGCGCCCAGCCACTTGGCATACTCCGCCGCCAGCAGCCGCAGCGGCACCTCGTCATGCCCGTCCGGCAGATGCGGCACCAGCGGCGCCGGATGCAAGACAACCTGCGCCGGCACGGTGCGGCGCAGCTCCCACAGCGCGCGACGCATGTGATAGCCCGAGGTGACCACGATCAGCGAGCGCATCCCATGCGTCCCCGCCCACGCCGCCGTCTCACGCGCATTGCCCCGCGTGGAACGCGCGCCGCGCCCCAGCGTCACGCGGTCATGCGCAATCCGCGCGGCAATCTCCGCCGGCAACCCCGCCGCCGCCACCAGATCGACCAGGTCCCCCCGCCCGGTCCCAGAAACCAGCAGCCGCGCGCCGCGATGCTCCGCCAACAGCCGCAGCCCCAGCTCCACCCGGCCCGCACCGCCGGTCAGCACCACGATCCCGTCCGCTTCCGGCGGCGGCCCGGCAACCTGGCGGGCCTCCACCGCAAACCACGCGAAGCCGCAGGCCAGCCCCCCGGCCAGCAGCGCGAGGCCGGCCAAAACGGCAAGAACCGCGCGCCTCACGCCCCCGCCCTCACGGCAGATGCCGCAGCCACGCCCGCACCGCGCCCTGCGCCGCCAGATACCCGATCACCGCCGCGCTGAGCGGCAGGGCAGGCAAGGCCCACAGCAGGGTAGGCGGCAGGCGCTGGAGGGTCGCCAGAAGCTCGGCCATGCCCGGCAGCCCCGATTCGGCCGGCGGGGCGCCCACGAAGGGCGCGGCCAGCGCGGCCAGCACCACCACCACCGGCGCCGCCACCACAAGCCCCGCGATCCCGCCCAGCGCCGCCGCCCGGCTCGCCCGCCGCGCAAACCGGTCGGCCAGGTAGAAATCCGTCGCTCCCAGCCCGTGCAGCGTCTCCACCACCTCCCGCCGCGAAGCCAGCGCGGCCCGCGTGGCCACCACGATCACCGCCGTCGCCACCAGCGCCACCAGCACAAGAGCCGCCAGCGCGCACAGCCGCAGGCTCCGCGCCAGCAACCCCAGCCGGCGCACCCACGGCTCGTGGCTCTCCGTCAGCGTCCCCGGTGCGGCCGCCTCCAGCCGCGCCGCCAGCGCCGGCAAGTCCGGTCCTTCGGCGGTCACCGTCACCGCAATCACCGCCGGCAACGGCAAGGCAAGCTGTTCGGCGCTGCGGCCCAGCCAGGGTCGCAGCAGGTCGGACAGCTCCGCATCCCCCAGCGGGCGCACCGTCGCGACGCCAGGCGTGCCGCGCAGCAGCGTTACCACCCGGTCGCGCCGGTTCTCGCCCGCGCTCCCCCCTGGCGCACCCGCCGCCCCCGGCCGCGGCACCTGCACGGTCAGCGTCGCACCCGCCCCCTGCTGCCAGTGCCGTCCCAATTCCGCCGCCCCCTGCGCCCCGGCGATCGCCAGCGCGGCCAGGAACACCATCGCCGCCACCATCAACGGCAACACCCGCCAGCCCGGCGCATGGCGCAACCCCAGCCCGTCGAACCGCCGCTGACCCAACCGGGACCCGCCGCTACGCATCGCGCACCAGCCGGCCACGCGCCAGTTCGAGCGCCTGCCCCGGATGGCGGTCGACCAGCTGCATGTTGTGCGTGGCGACAATCACCGTGGTGCCCAGCCGGTTCATCTCCTGCAGCAACACCATCAGCCGCTCGGCCTGGATGTCGTCGAGGTTGCCGGTCGGCTCGTCGGCCAGCAACAGCAGCGGCCGCACGATCACCGCCCGCGCAATCGCCGCGCGCTGCTGCTCCCCGCCGGACAGCAGCGGCGGGCGCATCGCCGCCACCTTCGACAAGCCGACCCAGCGCAGCATCTCGGTCACGTCGGCGCGCAACTGCCCCTCCGCCCGGCCCGCCAGGCGCAGCGGCAGCGCCACGTTGTCGAACACGCTCAGGTGGGAGAGCAGCCGGAAATCCTGATACACCATGCCGATCCGCCGGCGCAGCGGCGGCAGATCGTGGCGCCGCGCGCCGCCCACATCCACCCCCATCAAATTGAGCCGCCCGCTGGTCGGCCGCGCCGCGACATGCAACAGCCGCAGCAGCGAGGACTTCCCCGCCCCGGACGGCCCCAGCAGCCAGCGCCAGCCGCCGCCGGGAACACTGAACGACAGGCCCCGCAGCACCTCCGGCGCCTCGCCGTCCGGCGTAACGGCCGCCATCTCGCCGTCGCCCGCGTAGCGCAGCCCCACGCCTTCCGCCCGAATCATCCCAGCAACCTCCGCCCGCCTTGTGCCACCAATCCGCGCTGCGCCGGAAGCGGCCCGATTGCCGACGTCGGCGGGAGGTTGCAATGCCGTGGGCGAAACGCCACCATCGCGTTTCGCTGGAATGACCGCATGCGGATAGTCTGCCCCTCCTGCCAGGCCGCCTACGAGGTGCCGGACAAGCTGCTCAGCGGCAGTCCGCGGAAAGTCCGCTGCGCCCGATGCGCCACGCACTGGGTGCCGGAACCGGTCCCCGCCCCCACCCCGGCCACCATGCCCGACGCCGCGTCAGCCACGGATGGCCTGCCCGAGCTACGCCAGCCCGCCCCCCAACCGGCCCAGCCGGAACCCGAGCCAGAACCGGACCTCCCCCCTCCCCCGCCCGTCCTCATCACCCCAACGCCCGACCCTCGTGCGCCGCGCGCCGCGGAAAAACTGCTCCCCGCCCCGGCTCACGCCGACGATCCGGCCCCTGGCGGCCGTCGCCTCCTCGTGATCGCCGGCGCGCTCTGGCTGGCCTCCCTCGCCGCCCTGGCCACCGCCGCCTGGGCCACCTTCGCCTTCCGCGAGGACATCATGGCCGCATGGGCCCCCAGCCGACGGTTCTTTTCCCTGCTGGGGCTGGACTAGCGGACGAGAATCCCTCAGGGCCGCCCGCGCAGGTCCACCACCCGCAGCGCCTTGCCGGTGGAGCGCTCGATGCTCCCCGGCGCCCCGATCTCGACGCGTGCCGTCACCCCCACCAGCGTCTTGATCCAGCCGGCAAGCCGAACCCCAACCTCCTCCAAACCTCCAGCCACCCCCCCGTGTCCGCCCCCCTGGGCCCACGCCTCCGGCCGCGCCTCCACGGCCACCACCATCGTGTCCATCCGCCCCTCGCGCGCCAGCGTGATCCGGTAATGCCCCGAAAGCGCCCCCGCCCGCAGGATCAGCTCCTCGATCTGCGTCGGGAAAACATTCACCCCGCGCACGATCATCATGTCGTCGCTGCGCCCGCCGATCCGCGCCATCCGCCGCATCGTCCGCGCCGTGCCCGGCAACAACCGCGTCAGGTCGCGCGTGCGATAGCGAATCACCGGCATCGCCTCCTTGGTCAGCGAGGTCAGCACCAGCTCGCCCTCCTCCCCTTCCGGCAGCACCGCCCCCGTCCTCGGGTCGATGATCTCCGGATAGAAATGATCCTCCCACAGCGTCAGCCCGTCCTTGGTCTCCACGCATTCCTGCGCCACCCCGGGCCCCATCACCTCCGACAGCCCGTAGATATCGACCGCATGCATGTCGAACGCGTCCTCGATCTCCGCCCGCATCGCCTCGCTCCACGGCTCGGCACCAAAGATGCCCACCTTCAGCGAGCTCTGCCGCGGATCAAGCCCGGCGGCCCGGAACCCGTCCAGCAACGCCAGCATGTAGCTCGGCGTCACCATGATCGCCTCGGGTCGGAAATCATGGATCAGCTGCACCTGCTTCTCGGTCTGCCCGCCCGACATCGGGATCACCGCGCAGCCATGCTTCTCCGCGCCGTAATGCGCCCCCAGCCCCCCGGTGAACAACCCGTAGCCATACGCCACGTGCACCGCCCACCCCGGCCGCACCCCCGCCGCCCGGATCGACCGCGCCATCAGCCCGCTCCAGGTCTCGATGTCGCGCAGCGTATAGCCCACCACCGTCGGCTTGCCGGTCGTCCCCGAGGAGGCATGGATGCGCGCAATCCGCTCCCGCGGCACCGCGAACATCCCGAACGGATAATTCGCCCGCAAATCCTGCTTGGTCGTGAACGGAAACCGCCGCAAATCGTCCAGCGTCTCGAAATCGTCCGGATGCAGCCGCGCATCCTCGAACGCCTGCCGGTAATGCGGCACCCGCTCCCAGGCATGGCGCAACGTCCAGCGCATCCGCTCCACCTGCAACGCCCGCAACCGCTCCACCGGCCAGGTCTCCACCGGCTCCAGCGTGTCCTCGTCAGGGCGCAGGCTGTCCATGCAAGGCTCCAGCAGACGGATGCTTCAAACCCCTTCTGGCAGGCAACGACGTACAGATAAAGCCGCTCATCCCCCCAAGTCCGCCCCCCTACGGCCGCCCCCCTACGCTCTCCCCCCTAAGGCCGCCACGGGTCCAGCATCCGCCAGCACGCCAGCGCCCCGCTGAACCCCATGTGCCCGCGCAGGAACGTCCCGTCCGTCGGGTTCCACCGCAGCGGCTGGTTCGGAATGTCATCCCCCAGCCACGACCGCCCCAGCGCCGCGATCAGGTCCACCTGCGCCTGTGCCACCGCGTCCATTGGCATGTCGCGCAACGCTACGAACGCCCCCAGTGGATGCCCCAGCGCACCCCCGGGCCGCATCGCCGCATACCCCGCCGGCAGCCGCCACTTGCCGCCGTCGATCCCGTCGTCGCGCACCGGCCGGATCAGCGGATTCAGCCGCACCACCCGCATCTGGTCGCCGGTGCTCGCCAGCACATCCGCATCCCGCGTCGCATTGTCCGGCGGGTCCTCCAGGATCGTCCCCGCCACCCGCCGCAACCCATCCACCAGCCGCAACGAAGCCGCCTGCGCCAGCACCTCACCGTTCACCGCATCCGCGGCCGGCGCGATCGGCCGCCACGTCGACCCCGTCCCCAGCGACAGCACCGCGATATCCGTCTCCCCCAGCGCGCGCGCCTCTACCACGCCGGCCAGCACCGGGTTGTTCACGCCCCCCAGCGCCCCATCCCAGAACCGCCGCTCATCTCCCGGACGGTTGCGGTCCCGCACCACCGCGCACCCCGCAAAATACAGCACCGGCGCATGGGTCGAGGCATGCACCGCATCCACCAGCGAAGGCTCGAACGCCGGGGTCTCGGTCGAAAGCTCGCTCTGGAACGACCGGAAGAACCGCCCCCGGTTCCGGTCCAGGTCATAGGCGGCGATCATCAGCCGGATCGCCCGCCCCGTCCGCGCCTCCACGAACCGCGCCACATCGCTCAGCCCCCGCCCCGAAAGCGGATCGCCCAGCCCAGCATCGATCACCGCCCGCAGCCCGTCGCGCTTGCCCTCCGCACTCCAGTCGGCCAGCGCATCGTCCCCCGCCTTCTCCAACAGGCTCCGGCGCACGAAAATCCGCTCCCGCCAGCCGCGGTCCAGAAACATCCCCGCGATCTCCGCCGGCCGCAGCCCCTTGGCCAAGCCCGCCAGCGTGATGCTCCCGCCGGAATTCGCCACCGCCAGGTCGAACCGCCCCAAAATCGCGTGCCCATCCAGCCCCGGATACAGCCGCTCCAGCGCCATCGCCTGCAACAGCGCCCACGGCCCGCCGCCATCAAGCGAGAGAATACGGAAAGTCATCGACATGCTCCGCTTCCTGCCCTCGGCAACCCTACGCCCGCAAACACCCCAAGGCAATATGAAGTTGAATGCGCCTGTATTCATTCCGCTACAAATGTATGTAAAATACTAAACTCCGCACAGAGTCGGAATTCTTTACGCAAATGCGACCATATCAGCGATAAGTGACAAATATTCCGACACCTGGATCAAATTTTGTATGCAGTCGCAGCCGTAAGTAATTGACGCATAAAGCCCAGGCCGCCGTGGCACCGAACTTGCTCCAGCACACCGACTGACCTGCCCACCCTGACACTTCGGTCAGGCGGCAGACGCGGCAACAGGAGTGAACATGAAACGGATTGCAACAGCATTCGCTGCGGTCATGCTTTCGGCGGGCATAGCCAGCGCCGCCCCGCTCAACCAGGGCTTCGAGTCCGGCCTCACCAACTGGACCACGGTCGGCGACGTCGTGGCGACACCATCCACCTCGGTCACCACCTTCAACAGCGTCGTCTGGATCATCAACGCCTTCGAGACGACGATGGCCCAGCTGAATCCCAGCGCCTCGATCGCCACGATCGAGACCGCAATCGGAGTCGCCGCTGGCGCACTCAACACCCTCAACACCAACCCCAGCGGCGGCAACCTGACCGACGCCGCCGCCATCTACCAGACCTTCGCCGGCACCGCGGGGCAAACCGTCACGCAGTTCTTCAACTACGTCGCCACCGACTACATCCCGTTCAACGATCCGGCCTACGCCGTCATCGTCAACCAGGACACCAGCGCCACCGAGATCATCAACGTCCTGGCGTCCATCCACGGCCAAGGCATCGCGGTCGGAACCTCCGGCAACACCGGCTGGAACCAGTTCAGCTACACCCTGCCCGCCAACGCCAACTACCTGCTCGCCTTCGTCACCACCAACGACAAGGACACAGTCCTGGACTCCGTGCTGTTCCTCGACAACAACGCCGGCACCTGCATCCCGAACTGCCCGTCGCTCGTCGCCACGCCCGAACCCGCATCGCTCTCGCTGCTGGCCCTCGGAACCGCAGCCCTCCTCGGCCTGCGCCGCCGGCGCAGCTGATACAAGCCCGCCGCCGGCGCCGCTGATCCCAACCCTCCCCCCACGGCGGCGCCGTCCAGGCGTCGCCGCAACACCCCCCCTTAGCCGAACGCGCCATCCGCCAAATGCCGGCTGGTCTCCTGGTAATGCGCGATCGACGGGTCATAGCTGGGCATGGAAGGAAGCTCCCAAGGCAAGAAGGAATCTTCTTTTTCTGAAGAAAAAGAAGCAAAAAGACTTTTCGTTCATTGCACCGCGCCCAACATGTCAGGCACGGTGCAGAGGAATGAAAGTTTTTTGGTTCTTTTTTACAAAAAAGAACTTCTTATTTCTTCTTGTCGGAATACGTCCCACTCGAAAGCGCCCGGATTTGCGCCGCCGTGCTCACCGTGCGCAGCCGCGCCAGGTGTTCCGCCTCGCCGTCCAGCATCTTTTTGGCGTTCGCCAGCACGGCATCGGCCTTGTCGGCGGGGAACTTCACCGCCCCGTTCTCGTCCATGTGGATCAGTTCGCCTGGCGCGATATCCATCCCGCCCACGCTCACCGGCACGTTCACCGCCTGCACCGCCATTTCGCCGTGGCCCGCGGACACCCCGCCCAGCAGCATCTGGAAGTTCAGCCGCCGCACCGCGTCGATATCGCGCGACGGCCCGTTGCTGATCATGCCGACGCAGCCCACGCGGGTCATCGTCGTCACCATGATTTCCCCGGCCAGTCCGGCCTTCGCCATCATGCCCTCGGGCCATTTCTGCTGGATCACCAGGATGGTCGGCTTCTTCATCGCGTCCAGCGCGTCCACCACGTCCATGAACGTCAGCCGCCCGGCGAAGTTGTGGTCCGGCAGCCCGTACACGCAGGTCACCGCATAGCCGATGCGCGGCCCCATCTCCGGATACATGCAGCGGATCGAGCTGTCGGTGTACCAGTTCTCCGTCCAGGGGTTGTACAGCCCCAGGCACAGCGGATTCTTCGGATAAGTCGCGACCACGTTGGTGATGGTCGGCGTATCGATCTTCAGCAACGCCTCGAAGGTGCTGTCGAGCCCTTTCGCGGTGCTCTTGCTGGCCTTTGCCATGTCCCGATCGTTCCCTGTTGTCGAAGGTGAAGCACCAAGCAACCATCCGCCGCCCCACCGCCCCTGGCAAGTCCGTCGCCCCCTCTCCGGCACGCTGCACGTTGTGGAAAAATTTCCTCCAACCCTCTTGCAACGCCGTCATCGGTTAAATATATTCCCTCTCATGTCATTCACACAGCCACTCCTGGCCCCGCACATCGCCGGCATCGCCGCCGGCCTGCGCGCGACGGCCGAAACCCGGGGCAATCCCCTGCGGGCGTGGCACGTCCTGATTCTGGCCCTCCTCGCCCGCCTTTTCCCCCGCCGCCTGCCCCCCACGCCCCTCCTGACGGCGCTCGACCTCCCCACGCCCGAAAACCGCCCCGCGTACTGCTACAACGTATACGGCCGCGCCCCTCATGCCGCCGTCGTGGCCCTCGGCCTGGTGCCCGACTGGATTCTCGTGGGCGCCCCCGGCCGCGGCATGCGCCCGGCCCGCCACACCCCCCTCCACCGCCGCCCAACCCAGCCCGCCCGCGCCCCACCCACCAAATTTTCAGCCCCCCCAACCGCCGACGCACCCGCACGCCCTTATTGTTCCGTAATCGTAATTACCCCACCATCTTGCCCCCAACCCCCTCATCCCATAGGAAGAAACCCTCTCCCGGAGCGTCCCGCCGCATGACCGACCGCCTGCGCATCGCCCATTGCGCCGACATCCACCTCGACGCCAGCGGCTACGGCCAGGCCCTGGGTGCGGACGGCAGCGCATTCCACCGCGACGCCTTCGCCCATGCCATCGAGGCCATGCTCGCCCACGGCCCCCACCTCTTCCTGCTCGCCGGCGACCTGTTCGACAGCAACCGCGCCACCCCCGCCACCATCGACTGGGCCATGCAAACCCTCGCCGCCATCCCCATCCCGGTCCTGATGATCCCCGGCAACCACGACTGCCTGGAAACCGGCTCGATCTACCACCGCTACGATTTCAACAGCCTGCCCAACGTCCAGTGCCTGCTCGCCCACGAAGGCGAAACCGTCCGCGTCCCCAAGCTCGAAGTCGCCTGCTGGGGCCGCGGCATGGTCGAGCACCACCGCCTCTACTCCCCCCTCGGCGGCCTGCCCCCCCGCCCCGCCGGAATCCGCTGGTACATCGCCATGGGCCACGGCCTCTTCGTCCCCCACGGCGGCGACACCGACCGCTCCTCGCCCATCCACGCCCGCGAAATCGACGCCAGCCCCTGCGACTACATCGCCCTCGGCCACCACCACGCCGCCATGGAAATCGGCGAAGACCGCACCCTGGCCGCCTTCG
>JANPIH010000125.1:0-10908 GCA_031424895.1 Rhodospirillales bacterium | reverse complement strand
GGTTTGGTTTGTTTCTTTGTGTCTTTGTGTCTTTGTGTCTTTGTGTCTTTGTGTCTTTGTGTCTTTGTGTCTTTGTGTCTTTGTGTCTTTGTGTCTTTGTGTCTTTGTGTCTTTGTGTCTTTGTGTCTTTGTGTCTTTGTGGCCGCTTGCTTTCTCGCCGCCTCGCGCAGGAGGAGCGTGATGGCGTGGCGCAATAGCAGCGTGGGCGACAAGAACGAAAGTTCTGTCAATTTGCTGGGCGGGCAATGCAGCAAATGGACAAAAGTCTTTTTGCTTCTTTTTCTTCAGAAAAAGAAGACTCTTGTTTAACCCTTGACCCTGCCTACCGCTGGAGGTGCGTTCCTGCCGCTTTCCTTGGCCCAGGTATCGCGCAGGCCGACGGTTCGGTTGAACACGAGGGCGCCGGGGCGGCTGTCGGGGTCGGTGCAGAAGTAGCCTTGGCGTTCGAACTGGACGACGGCGCCGGGAGGGAGCGTGGCGAGGGTTGGTTCGAGCATGGCGCGGAGGGTTTCGAGGGAATCGGGGTTGATGTCGGCGAAGACGTCGCCGTCCGCGCCCGGGTCGGGGCGGGTGAAGAGCGGGTTGTAGAGGCGAATTTCAGCGGGGACGGCGTCGGTGGCGGCGAGCCAGTGGAGGGTGGCCTGGACGCGGCGGCCGTCCGGCGAGTTGCCGCCCTTGGAGGCGGGGTCGTAGGTGCAGCGGAGTTCGGTGACGTCGCCGGCTTCGTTCTTGATCGCTTCGCGGCAGGTGATGAAATAGGCGTAGCGCAGGCGGACTTCGCGGCCGGGGGAGAGGCGGAAGAACTTCTTGGGGGGTTCTTCCATGAAGTCGTCCTGCTCGACCCAGAGTTCGCGGGCGAAGGTGACGGGGCGGGTGCCCTGGGCGGGGTCGTCGGGGTGGTTGATGGCGTCGAGCGTTTCGGTTTGGCCTTCGGGGTAGTTCTCGATGACTACCTTGAGGGGGCGCAAGACGGCCATGCGGCGGGGCGCGGTGCGGTTGAGTTCCTCGCGGATGGTGAAATCGAGCATGGCGGGGTCGACGACGGAATTGGCGCGGGCCATGCCGACGCGCTTGACGAATTCGCGGAGCGCGGTGGCGGGCACGCCGCGGCGGCGCAGGCCGGCCAGGGTGGGCATGCGCGGGTCGTCCCAGCCGCGGACGTGGTTTGCGGCGACGAGGCGGGTGAGGACGCGCTTGGAGAGGACGAGGCCGGCGATGTTCAGGCGGGCGAATTCGTACTGGCGCGGGCGGGTGGGCTTGGCCAGCGCGGCGATGGGCAGCCTGTCGAGCAGCCAGTCGTAGAGCGGCTTGTGGTCCTCGAACTCCAAGGTGCAGAGCGAGTGGGTGATGCCTTCGATCGCGTCGGACTGGCCGTGGGCGTAGTCGTAGGTGGGGTAGATGCACCAGGCGGTGCCGGTGCGCGGGTGGGCGGCGTGGAGGATGCGGTAGAGGACGGGGTCGCGCAGGTTCATGTTGCCCGACGCCATGTCTATGCGGGCGCGCAGGACGCGGGCGCCGTTGGGGAATTCGCCGGCGCGCATGCGGCGGAAGAGGTCGAGGTTCTCCGCGGCTGTGCGGTCGCGGAAGGGGGAGTTGCGGCCGGGTTCGGTGAGGGTGCCGCGGGCGGCGCGCATGTCGTCGGGGGATTGGTCGTCGACATAGGCGTCGCCCTGGCGGATGAGGTGTTCGGCCCAGGCGTAGAGCTGTTCGAAGTAGTCCGAGGCGTGGAAGAGGTTGTCGCCCCAGTCGAAGCCGAGCCAGCGGACGTCGGCGGCGATGGCGTCGATGAACGCCTGTTCCTCCTTGGTGGGGTTGGTATCGTCGAAGCGCAGGTGGCAGCGCCCGGCGAATTCCTGGGCGACGCCGAAGTTCAGGCAGATCGACTTGGCGTGGCCGATGTGGAGGTAGCCGTTCGGTTCCGGGGGGAAGCGGGTGACGATTTGGGGCACGCGGCCTTGGGCGAGGTCATCGGCGATGATGTCGCGGATGAAGTCGCGCCCGCCTTCCTGGGTATCCGTTACCGCCGTTCCAGCCACCGTCGCAGTTCCTTCAAGCGTGCCGGACCGCCCGGCACGGCGCCTGTCTAGACCAGCGGGCGGGGATTGTCTCGGCTGGTGCTAGGAAAGCATGCGCGCGCCGAGGCGGGCCATGCGGATGGCACGGGGGCCACGGGCGACGGAGAGGGAGGTTTGGATCGAATTCAGGCGGGCATCGAGCGCCATGGTGCGAGTGGCGGCGTGGGCGTCGCGCAAGGCGGTGGCGCGGGCGTGGAAGGTGGCGGAGAGCTGGCGCAGGCCGATCAGCAGGGCTTGGGCGGGGTGTTCGGTGGACCGGCCCTCGTCGACGGCGCGGGCGAGGTCGGCGGCGCTGGGGGCGGCGATGGCGGCGAGGCCGGCGAGGGCACCGAGTTCGGCCACGGCTTCGTCTGAAGCGGGCGCTGGGAGTTCGGCGCCGAGCAGGCGGACGAGGCCGGCGAGGTTGCCGGCCATGCTGGAGGTGCCGACCGCGTCCTCGGCGTCGCGGAACGGCAGGGCCATGGTTTCGTAGGCCTCGTCCTGGACGCCGAGCAGGGCCTCGGCGGGCACCACGCAGCCGGCGAGTTTCAGGGCGACGTGGCCGACCGGGCGCATGGAGGCGGGGGTGGGGGCGGGGATGACCTCCAGGCCTGGCGCGTCGCGTTCCACGAGGAAGAAGGAGTAGCGCTTGCGGTCGGCCTGCATGGCGGTGATGGCCAGGACGACGTAGAGGCCAGCGATGTCGCCATTGGTGACGTAGGATTTCTCGCCGTCCAGCCGCCATGCGTCGCCGTGCCGGGTGGCGGTGGTGGACAGGAGCTTGGGGTGGGCGCCCACCTTGGGTTCGGAGATGGCAACGCCGGCGGTCAGCGCGCCGCTGGCCAGGGCGGGCAGATGGCGGGATTGCTGGGCTGGGTTGCCGAAGCCGGCCAGGAACCAGCGCGCGACCATCTGGTGGCCGCCCCAGACGCCGGCCAGGCCGGTGGAGTGGCCGGCTTCCACCAGCACGCGTTCGGCGGCGGCGATGTCGGCGTATGTTCCGCCGTCGCCGCCATGTTCGGCGGGCAGGCCGATGCGGAACAGGCCGGATTCGGCCATGGCGCGCCAGAGGTCGGGCGGGAAGGTTTCGCTGGCCAGCAGGTCGCGCGGGGCGATGTGCCGGCGGGCGAATTCTGCCAGATCGTCCAGGGTCGATATATTCTGCATCTCTGGCCTCCTCGCCGCACGGCATCGTCGCAGACCCGCGCGCGGCTGCCAAACCCCCGCGCCGGTCCTGCGAAATCGTTTGCGGCTGCCGGGTTGTGTGTTAAGCGCCGGGTGTGAAGCCTTCCGGCGCCGATGCCTCGCTATCGGCAATATCCCAGAAGAAGGCGCAAAACGTTGAGGGAGAGTATCAGACGTGCTGAGTCCAACCCGGGTCTTCCTCGCCGCGATGATGATGTTCGCCAGCGCCGTCGCCATTTCGATCGCACAGGCGCAGGAGCCGAAACGTGGCGGAATCCTGCGCGTTCAACAACGCGAAAACCCGCCATCCGCGTCGATCCACGAAGCAGCGACCGTGTCAGTCGTGGTTCCCTTCATGGGGGTCTACAACAACCTGGTGATGTTCGACGCCACGGACAACCGCGACCGCATGGATGCCATCGTGCCAGAACTGGCCACCGAGTGGTCCTGGAGTGCAGACGGCAAGGCACTCACCTTCAAGCTGCGCAGCGGCGTGAAATGGCACGACGGCAAGCCGTTTACTTCGGCTGACGTGAAGTGCACCATGGACCTGCTGAAGGGCCTGCGCGAGGACAAGTTGCGCCTCAATCCGCGACGCAACTGGTACGACAACGTGCAGGAGACTGTGACCAACGGTGACTTCGAGGTCACCTTCAAGCTCGGCTGGGCGCAGCCATCGTTGCTGGGGATGCTGGCATCCGGCTATTCGCCGATGTACCCCTGCCACGTCAACGCCGCGACCATGCGCACCCGCCCGATCGGGACCGGCCCGTTCCGCTTCGTCGAGCTGCGGCAGAACGAGATCATCCGGCTCGCGCGCAACCCCGACTACTGGAAGCCCGGCAGGCCCTATCTCGACGGGATCGAGTTGCCGATCATCACAACCCGCGCCACCGCCATATTGGCCTTCATCGCCGGGCGTGTGGACATGACCTTCCCGACCGAAGTTTCCCCGCCGATCCTGGCCGACGTCAAATCGCAGGCGCCGCAATCGGTATGCCAGATGGGGCCGACGAATGTTAGCGTCAACCTGATCATCAACCGCGACAAGCCGCCCTTCGATAACCCCGACCTGCGCCGCGCCATGGCGCTGACCATCGACCGCAAGGCGTTCAACGACATCCTGTACGAGGGCACGGGGTCGCTCGGTGCGGCGATGCTCCCGGCCCCGGAGGGCGTCTGGGGCATGCCGCAGTCGATCCTGCAGAGCATCGCCGGCTATGGCCCGGACGTGGCCAAGAACCGCGCCGAGGCGCGCGCGCTGATGGAAAAGCACGGCTACGGCCCGACCAAGCGGCTGTCGATGAAGATCGCCACCCGCAACATCCAGGTCTATCGCGACCCGGCCGTGATCCTGATCGACCATCTGCGGGAGATCTATGTGGACGGCGAGCTGGAAATCGTTGAAACCGCGGCCTGGCTTGCGAAGATCATTCGCAAAGACTACGTGATCGGTCTTAACCTGACCGGTAATGGCATCGACGATCCGGACCAGAACTTCTTTGAGAATTATTCTTGCAAATCGGAGCGTAACGTTACCGGATATTGCAATGAGACTTTGGAGAAGATGTTCGTGCAGCAGTCCCAGGAGATGGACATTGAGAAGCGCAAGCCGATGGTCTGGGAGATCGACCGGCTGCTGCAGGAGGATCTGGCCCGCCCGATGATCGTGCACACGGTCGCCGGCACCTGCTGGCATCCCACCGTGATGGGCGTCAATCCTGCGGTGAACGCGATCTACAACCGCTATCGCTACGATGACGTCTGGCTGAATCGCTGACGCCGGCACAGCCGCGCCTGGCCTGGTCTTCCCCTGCCGCGACGGCAGGGGCGCCCGGCTTGTTTCTTCCCTGGTGATCGGAGGCTTGATTGGGCGCCTACCTCGTTCGGCGATCCGCGCTGATGCTGCTGACGCTGTTCGGCATCTCGGTTATCATATTCGTCCTCCTGCGCATTGTTCCCGGCAACATCGTCGATATCCTGTTCGACACCGCCGGCATGATCGATCCGGCCGACAAGGCACGAATCGAGCGCGATCTAGGCATCGACCTGCCGCTGCCGCAGCAGTATTTCGTGTGGATATCGGGATTCTTCAGCGGTGACCTCGGCTATTCCTACATCTCCGAGAAGCAGGTGGTCGCCGAGATCGCTCCGCGCATTCCGGTCACGCTGAAGCTGGCGGTACTGGCGCTATTCTTCACCGTCGCCCTGGGCGTGCCGCTCGGGGTCATCAGCGCGGTGCGGCAGGATACCCCCATCGACTACACGCTGCGGGTGATCAGCCTGTCGGGGCTTTCGCTGCCCTCGTTCTGGCTGGCACTGCTGATCCTGATGGCCTTCGTCTCCTGGTTTGGCATGATTCCGATCTACACCGACATGCCAGGCAGCTTGTGGGACGAGATCCTGCTTCTGGCCGTGCCTGCTGCGGCGGTCGGATTTCGATCCTCCTCGCTGGTGATGCGCCTTACGCGCTCGGCCATGCTCGAGGTGTTGCGGCAGGACTACATCCGCACCGCACGGGCCAAGGGAGCGACGCGCAATTCGGTGAACTACCGCCACGCCCTGCGCAACGCCTTGCTGCCGGTGGTGACCGTTCTGGGCATCGAGGCAGCCTTCCTGATCGGCGGGCTGATCGTGACCGAGACGGTGTTCAACATCCCCGGCGTGGCGCGCTTCCTCGTCGAGGCGATCCGCTCGCGCGACTATCCGATCGTCCAGAACCTGGTGATGATGATCGCCGTTGTCGTGGTGCTGGTGAACTTTGCGGTCGACATGCTGTACGCCGCGCTCGACCCGCGCATCAAGTACACGGACTGATCATGAGCAGCCCATCCTACGAAACCGAACTCGTCCGCGCCGGCGCCCGTGTCGATGGGATGATCGGCCGTTCGGTGCACTTCGTGCGCCTCTATCCGCTGGGTGCGGCCGGCGCGGTCATCATGACGGTTTTCGTGCTGGCGGCGGTGTTCGCCGACCTGATCACCACGAACAGTCCCCTGGCCACCCATGCGTCGCGCTCGCTCGCCGCGCCCAGTGCCGACTATTGGTTCGGTGCCGATGTGATGGGGCGCGATCTGTACAGCCGGATCGTCTATGGCGCGCGCATATCGCTCGCCGTCGGCATCGGCTCGACGGTGCTTGGCTGCTTGCTCGGCGTCGTCATCGGCCTTGCCTCGGGCTATCTCGGCGGATGGTTCGACCTGGTGACGCAGCGCGTCATGGACATCCTGCAGGCGCTGCCGTTGCTGGTTCTCGCCTTGGTGTTCGCCGCCGCCCTCGGCCCCTCGTTGCAGAACACCGTGATCGCGATCTCCATCCCGCTGATCCCGACGGTGGCGCGGGTGATCCGCTCCAACACGATGGCGCTGCGCGAGCAGGCCTTCGTGGAAGCGGCCAACGCAATCGGCATGAGCGAGTGGCGCATCGCCGCGCGCCACATCCTGCCGAATACGGTGGCGCCGCTGATCGTGCTGGCGACCGCCCAGCTCGCGGCCGCGATCCTGACCGAGGCGTCGCTGTCGTTCCTCGGGCTCGGCATTCCCGAGCCGCACCCGTCCTGGGGCCGCATGCTTTCCGAATCCGCCGCCGAATACATGCGCCGCGCGCCTTGGCTGGTGATCTTCCCTGGCCTGGCTATCAGCCTGGTGGTGTTCGGCACCAACCTGCTCGGCGACGCGCTGCGCGACATGCTCGACCCGCGGCAGCGCGGCTAGGAACCCGCCGATGAGCGATACCCCCATTCTTCCGGCCGCCCCCATTCTGGAAGTGAACGGCCTGCGCACGCTGTTCTTCACGCGCCAGGGGCTGGTGCGGGCGGTGAGCGACGTGTCGTTCCACGTTGGCCGCGGCGAGGTGCTGGCGATCGTAGGCGAATCCGGCTGCGGCAAGAGCATCACGGCGTTGTCGGTGATGCGCCTGGTGCCCACGCCGCCGGGGCGGATCGACGCCGGAAGCGTGAAGCTGGAAGGCCGCGACCTGATGGCGCTGGACGAGGAGGCGATGCGGCAGGTGCGCGGCAACGAGATCTCGATGATCTTCCAGGAGCCGATGACCAGCCTGAACCCGGTGCTGACCATCGGCGACCAGATCGCCGAGGCGGTGCGGCTGCACCAGGATGTCTCCTCCGCGCAGGCCTGGACGCGGGCGGTGGAGATGCTGGACCTGGTGCGCATTCCGGAGCCGGGGCAGCGGGCGCGCGAGTATCCGCACCAGCTTTCGGGCGGCATGCGCCAGCGGGCGATGATCGCCATGGCGCTGGCCTGCAACCCCAAGGTGCTGATCGCCGACGAGCCGACGACGGCGCTCGACGTGACGATCCAGGCGCAGATCCTGGACCTGATCGTGAAGCTGCAGGAGGAGCGCGGCACCGCGGTGATCCTGATCACCCACGACCTCGGCGTGGTGGCCGAAACGGCGCACCGGGTGGTGGTGATGTATGCCGGGCGCAAGATCGAGGAGGCGCCGGTTGAGGAGCTGTTCGACCGGCCGCTGCACCCCTACACGCATGGGCTGATGGCCTCTGTGCCGCGGCTGGCGCTGCTGGCTGGCGACGAGGCGGGCCGGGTTGGCCGGCTTCAGGAGATTCCGGGCATGGTGCCGGCGCTGACCGACCTGCCCCCGGGCTGTGCCTTCGCGCCGCGCTGCGCCCATGCCGACGAAACCTGCCACGCGACCTATCCAGAGTATGTCGAGCGCCGGCCGGGGCATTGGGCGGCGTGCTGGCACAGCGAGCGGCTGTATGGAGACGGGGCATGACCGAAAAGGTCATCGAGACGACCGAAAAGGTCATCGAGGTCGAGGGCCTCAAGAAGCATTTCCCGATCCGCAAGGGGCTCCTGCGCCGCATCGTGGGCCAGGTGCATGCCGTCGATGGGGTGAGCTTCAGCATCGGCGAGGGCGAGACGCTGGGGCTGGTCGGCGAATCCGGCTGCGGCAAGTCCACCGTGGCGCGCACCGTGATGCGGTTGGTGGAGCCGACCGACGGCACCATCCGGCTGGGTGGGACGGACGTGACGCGGCTGTCCAAAAACGAGATGCGGCCGTTCCGGCGGCAGATGCAGATGGTGTTCCAGGACCCGTTCAGCTCCTTGAACCCGCGCATGTCGGCTGGGGCCATCGTGCGCGAGCCGCTGCTGGTGCATGGGGTCGCCACCGGGCGGGAGGCGGACGAGCGCACTGCGGAAATCTTCCGCCAGGTGGGGCTGCGCGAGGCGCAGATGGGCAATTTTCCGCACCAGTTCAGCGGCGGGCAGCGGCAGCGCGTTTCGATCGCCCGCGCGCTGGCGCTCAACCCGCGGCTGATCGTGGCCGATGAGCCGGTCTCGGCGCTGGATGTTTCGATCCAGGCGCAGGTGATCAACCTGCTGATGGATCTGCAGCGCGAGCACCGCTTGTCCTACCTGTTCATCGCCCACGACCTCGCCGTGGTGGAGCATATCAGCCACCGGGTGGCGGTGATGTACCTGGGCAAGATCGTTGAATACGCCGACAAGCGCGACCTGTTCCGCCGCCCGCAGCACCCGTACACGCAGGCGCTGCTGGCCGCCGTGCCGGTGCCAAATCCGCGGCTGAAGCGCAAGAAGACGCTGTTGCAGGGCGATGTGCCAAGCCCGGTGCGCCCGCCGCCGGGCTGCGCCTTCCACACGCGCTGCCCCTATGTGATGCCGCGCTGCAAGGAAGTGGCGCCGGTGCTGCAACTGGGCGCGCCCGGGCATCTCGCCGCCTGCCACCTCCTCGATGCATGATGCGGGCCGACCACGGGAGACGTGAAATGACGCATGGCGGCGGCAGGATCATCGCGGAGCGGCGGGGCGACGTCGGCAGCATCACCATCGACAATCCCGACCGCCACAACGCGATCTCCAACGACATGTGGTGGGCCATCACCGACGCCGCACTGGCGTTCGACGCCGACCCCCAGGTACGGGTTGTCACCCTCGAGGGGCATGGGCGGAAAGCCTTTGCCTCCGGGGCCGACATTTCGCGCTTCGAAGCCGCCGACGGGCCAGTAACGCGCGGCGGCGGCGCGTTCACCACCGCCTGCGCCACCGTGCATGCGGTATCCAAGCCCACGGTTGCCGTCATCCGCGGCTGGTGCCTGGGCGGGGGGATGGCGCTGGCGATCAGCTGCGATCTGCGCCTGGCCAACGAGGCGGCGCGCTTCGGCATTCCGGCGGCGAAACTGTCGATCGGCTATCCGGTGGAGGGGCTGCGGCGGATCGTGGAGCTGGTGGGGCTTTCCACCGCCAAGGAAATCATGTTCACCGCACGGCAATACAACGCGGCCGAGGCGCTGCGGCTGGGCATGGTGAACCACGTGCTGGCGGACGAGGCGCTGGACGGCTTCGCCGCGGACTACATCGCCGCGATCGCCGGCGGCGCGCCGCTGACGCAGAAGGGCGCCAAGCTGGCGCTGGCGGAACTGGCCAAGGACGAGTCCCGCCGCGACCTTTCCGCGGCCGAGGCGATCATCGCCCAATGCGCCACCAGCCGCGACCATGCCGAAGGGACACGGGCGTTCCTGGAGAAGCGGCGGCCGGTGTTCAGCGGAAAGTAAGGAAGACCTTCTTTTTCTGAAGAAAAAGAAGCAAAAAGACTTTTTCTCCACTGCCGGCATAAAGGCTGGGCATAAAGGAAGGAAAGTTTTTTGGTTCTTTTTTTCAAAAAAGAACGTCTTCCTTATTCGCCCATCGGCCACCCAGGCTGCGCGATCTTCTCCACCACAAGTTCGATCTCATAGCACCCTTCCGGATGCACGTTCGCCGGCAGGTTGTATTGATAGCCGGCGTCGTTCTCCATCAGGTGGCGCACCCGGAATGAATTCGGCGCCAGTGCTGACTCGAACTCCGCGAGCAGGGTTGCCGGCGTGTAGGTTCGCTTGTGGTCGTTGTTCCAGTATGACGGCACGCGGCGCTTGCGCTCGTACAGGTGGGCGCTGGGCACCACCGTGATGATGTGGCCGCCCACCTTCAGCACGCGGTGCCATTCCTGGATCGCCTTGATGCAGTCGGGGATGTGTTCCAGGCAGTGGCTGGAATACACCGCGTCCTGGCTGCCGGCGGCGAAGGGCAGGATGCGGCCGTCGTAGCCGGGATAGTCGAGGTCCACGCCGATCGCGCCGGGCATGATCGGCACCACGCTGCCCGGCTCCGCCCCGCCCTGGAAGCCGATGTCCAGCACCGCGGGCCCGCCGATGAAGCGCCGCCAGAAGCCAGTATCGATCTTGACGTCGAAGCTTTTGGAGGACTCCCAGCCCACCGGCCGCTCCCGCTCGCCCGACAGGTCGGGCGGACGGTGCGATGCACGCGCCACCCACGACAGGCGGCGCAGCAGCAGCCCGAGGAAGCGCGTGTCGTCGGCCTGCCCAATCAGCTTCGGCTGGATGCAGGTGGAGATCTGGATCTCCAGCACGATCCGCCCCGCCGCGTCGATTGCCTCCGGCGGCACCGCCAGGTTGCGGGTGCGCATGACCGTGTCGGTGATGAACCATTCGGCGAGGCGGTGCCCGTTCACCAGCAGCACCGCCCGCTGCTCCTGCACGAAGCCGCGCGCGATGTAGCCGAGCGATTCCAGCCGCAGCACCACGCCGCCCTCGGGTCGTTCCGGCAGACGGAAGGCGATGCGCACCCGCCCGCCATCGGTCCAGCGGCCGTGCTCCTCCGGATGGGAC
>JANPIH010000124.1:0-9705 GCA_031424895.1 Rhodospirillales bacterium | reverse complement strand
TTCTGCTGGACCACAAACCGACGACGCAACATGGCCGATATGGTCCCGGCACTCTGCAGGGCCATTGCCACGTCAACCAGCCTCACACGTCGAAACGTCTTCGCAAGTGACACCGTGCCAATTGGTTGATAAGCGGGAAGTTTTTTTGCTTCTTTTTGTTCACAAAAAGAAGAATCTTTCTTCTCGGGAGGCGACCTAATGACCCTATTCGAAAAAGCCGCCATCACCGGTATCGGTGAGACTGCCCATGGCCGCGGCCTCCAGCAGGGCAGCGCGCTCTCGCTCCAGCTCCAGGCCTCGCTCGCCGCCATCGCCGATGCTGGCCTCTCCCCGCGCGACATCGACGGCATCATCCCGATGGCCACCGGGGCCGCGGTCGCCGAGGACTTCATCACCAATTTCGGCATCCACGACCTGAAGTTCTCCGCCACCACGCCGATGGGCGGCGCCAGCTGCGTCGCCGCCATCCAGGCCGCCGCCGCCGCCGTGGCCGCGGGCATCTGCCGCCACGTTCTGTTGCCGATCGGCCGCACCGGCTATTCCGGAACCCGCATTGGCGCGCGCGTCCACGAGATGCCGCAGTTCCGCACCATCGGCGAGTTCGAGCTGCCGCTGGGCAACATCGCCCCCGCCCAGATCTACGCCCCCATGGCGCGTCGCCACATGGAGCTTTACGGCACCACGTCCCGCCAACTGGCCGAAATCGCCGTCACCACCCGCCAGCACGCCATCCTCCACGGCAACGCCGCGATGACGAAGCTGCTCACCATCGAGGACCACCAGGCCAGCCGCATGATCGCCGACCCCTTCCGCCTGTTCGACTGCTCGCTGGAAAGCGACGGCGGCGCCGCGGTGATCGTCAGCTCCGCCGAGGCCGCCCGCGACCGGCGCCAGCCCCGCGTGCTGGTGATGGGTGCGGCCGAGGGCCACCCGGACAGCCCCAGCGTCATCACCCAGCGCCCGGACATCCTGCGCATCGGCCTCGCCAAGGCCGCCCCCCGCGCCTTCGCCATGGCCGGCGTGAAGCCGTCCGACATCCAGGTGGCGGAAATCTACGACTGCTTCACCTACGTCGTCCTGCGCCAGCTCGAGGAGCTCGGCTTCTGCCGCGAGGGCGAGGGCGGCGCCTTCGTCGAGGGCGGCGCGCTCGGCCTTGGGGGAAAGCTGCCGGTCAACACCCATGGCGGCCTGCTGTCCCAGGCGCACTTGGCCGGCATGAACCACATCGTCGAACTGGTCCGCCAACTGCGCGGCCAGGGCGGCGCCACCCAGGTCCAAGGTGCCACGCTTGGCCTCGTCACCGGCTACGGCGACATGGGCGACGGCTCCATCGCCATCATGCGCAGGGGATGAACCGATGAGCGACAGCTTCGCCAAGCCCATCCCCCATCCCGGCCCCGACACCCAGCCCTTCTGGGACGGCCTCGGCCGCGGCGAATATCTGATCCAACGCTGCAAGCCCTGCGGCAAGCTGCGCCACTATCCCCGCCCGGTCTGCGACGGCTGCTGGTCGATGGAACACGAATGGCACCCCGCCAGCGGCCTCGGCACCGTGCATTCCTGGACCATCTGCCACCACCCGTTCCACATCGGCTTCAAGGCGGAGTCGCCCTACGTCCTGCTCACCGTGGACCTCGCCGAGGGGGTGCGCGCCATGGGCCAGCTACGCGGCATGCCGGCCGAGGCGCTCCGCCTGGGGCTCGCGGTCGAGCTCGGCAACGAGCGCCACGGCGACGGCCCGGTGCTGCCGATTTTCCGCCCCGCCGCCGTTTGAGCATCCAAGCCGCACAACAAGGTCATGAGAATGAAGCAAATATGAATTTCCTGTGAGGCGTCGAATGCACCGCGCCGAGGCCCCGTATCGGCCCCTGCCGCCCCGGCTTTGATTTCGTTGCGAGTTCTTCGGTTGACGGAAATCCATTACACGTCCATATGCGTCCTGCGCATGGCTGTCTCCATCTAGGCAGATGCGCGGAACCGACCGCCTCTCGGGGTCGGAGCAATTCAGCAGGAGGCTCACATGAACGAGCAGGATCTTCGCGGGATGATCGAGGGGGTGCGGTCCGGCCGCATCGACCGGCGCGCCTTCATCCGCCGGCTGGCGATGGTTGGCATCACCGCGCCAATGGCAACCCAGCTGCTGACGCATTCCGGCGTCGCCATGGCGCAGCCTGCGATTGCATACAAGCCGACCAAGGCCGGCGGCGGCGGCGTTCTGAAGGTGCTGTGGTGGCAGGCCCCCACCCTTCTGAACCCGCACTTCGCGAATGGCACCAAGGACCAGGACGGCAGCCGCGTGTTCTACGAGCCGCTGGCCGCCTGGAACGCGGACGGCGACCTGGTGCCGGTGCTGGTAACCACGATCCCCAGCCGCGAAAACGGTGGCCTGGCCGCCGACGGCAAGTCGGTCACCTGGAAGTTGAAGCCCGGCGTGAAATGGCACGACGGCAAGCCGTTCACCGCCGATGACGTGGTGTTCAACTGGGAATACGCCGCCGACCCCGCCACCGCCGCCGTCACCGCCGGCAGCTACAAGGACATCAAGGTCGTCAAGGTCGACGACCTGACCGTGCGGGTGGAGTTCCTGACGCCGCAGCCGTTCTGGGCCGATGCATTCGTCGGCGCCACCGGCCAGATCATCCCCAAGCACCTGTTCCAGGACTTCACCGGCGCCAAGTCGCGCGAGGCCCCGGCCAACCTCAAGCCGGTCGGCACTGGCCCCTACATGCTCGCGGAATTCCGCCCGGGCGACATGGTCGCCGGCACCCGCAACCCCAACTATCATCAGGCGAACCGGCCCTTCTTCGACGCCATCGAGATGAAGGGCGGCGGCGACGCCGTTTCGGCCGCCCGCGCCGTGCTGCAGACCGCCGAATACGACTTTGCCTGGAACCTGCAAGTCGAGGACGAAGTGCTGCTGCGCCTGGAACGCGGCGGCAAGGGCGCGGTCCGCATCACCGAGGGCGCCGGCTGCGAGCATCTCGGCCTGAACAACACCGACCCCTGGACCGAGGTCGACGGCGAGCGCTCGTCGATGAAAACCAAGCACCCGTCGCTAACCGATCCCGCGGTGCGCCAGGCCCTGGCCCTGCTGATCGACCGCAAGTCGATACAGGACCACATCTACGGGCGCACCGGCATCGCCACGGGCAACTGGATCAACAACCCGCCGCGCTTCCGCTCGCCGAACACCAGCTACGAGTTCACCATCGAAAAGGCCAACCAGGTCCTTGATGCGGCCGGCTGGGCCCGCGGCGCCGACGGTTTCCGCGCCAAGGGTGGCGTCAAGCTGAAATATGTCTACCAGACCTCGATCAACCAGCCGCGCCAGAAGACCCAGGCCATCATCAAGCAGTCCTGCGCCCGCGCAGGCATCGACATCGAGATCAAGTCGGTGGTCGCCTCGGTCTACTTCTCCTCCGACGTGGCCAATCCCGACACCTTCCCGAAATTTTATACCGACCTGCAGATGTACAACACCGGCCCGGGTCGCCCTGACCCCGGCGTGTGGCTGCAGATGTTCCTGTCCGCCGAGATCGCCACCAAGGACAACAAGTGGCAGGGCCGCAACGTCAATCGCTGGGCCAGCAAGGAGTTCGACGATACCCTGGCCGCCGCCGAGATGGAGCTGGATCCCGTCAAGCGCGTCGCCTTGCTGATCAAGTGCAACGACCTGGTCATCCGCAACCATGTGGTGATCCCGATCGTCTACCGCCCCACCGTCTCGGGCGTCAGCAACCGGCTGAAGGTCAACGTCAGCGGATGGGACAGCAACTTCTACGACCTGGCGAACTGGTTCGCGGAAGCCTAGCCGCCCGTCCACAGCTCCCTGGGATGCGGCCGACGCCGCGTTCCGGGGGGTGGCTTTCCCGATTGGGGCCTGGCCCCTGGCGATCCGCTTCTGGAGCCCCGCGTGTCCCCAGCCTACCTCCTGCGCCGCCTGTTGTTGGCGATCCCCAGCCTGCTCGGCATCAGCGTGATCCTGTTCGCCGTTCTGGCGAGCGCCCCCGGCGACCCGTTCGAGGAACTGGTCACTAACCCCAACGTCCCGCCGGAGGTCCGCGCCAACCTGCGGGCCTCCCTCGGCCTCGACGATCCAGTGTGGCAGCGCTATTTCAACTGGCTGTTCGCCATGCTGCAAGGCAACTGGGGCTATTCCTTCGTCAGCCGCATGGCGGTCGACGAGCTGATCATGCAGCGCGTGCCCACCACGGTGGCAGTGATCGGCGCGGCGCAGCTTCTGGCGATGCTGGTGGCAATCCCCATCGGGGTGCTCGCCGCCGCCCGGCCCTATTCGCTGTTCGACCAGATCGCCAACACCATGGCGTTCGTCGGCTTCTCGCTTCCCACCTTCTTCACCGGGCTTGTGCTGATCCTGATCTTCTCCATCCAGCTGGACTGGCTGCCGATGGTGTACCAGGCCACGGTGCGTGCCACCGGCTGGGCCTGGTGGTGGGCGCACATCAAGCAGTCGATCATGCCGGTGATGGTGCTCGGGCTGTTCCAGGGTGCCTCGATGGTTCGCTATGTCCGTTCCTCGGTGCTCGACGTCATCAAGCTCGACTATGTCGTTACCGCCCGTTCCAAGGGCATCGGCCATCGCAAGGTGCTGGTGCGCCATGTCGTTCGCAACGCGCTCATCCCGGTGGTGACGCTGGTGGCGCTGCAGATGCCGATCGTGTTCGGCGGCGCCATCGTCACCGAGCAGATCTTCCGCATCCCCGGCATCGGCTCGCTGCTGATCTCGTCCATCCTGTCCACCGACACGCCGGTGGTGATGGCCGTGACCTTCGTGTTCGCCTGCCTCGTTGTCCTCTTTAACCTGATTGCAGATATCCTCTATGGCTGGCTCGACCCCCGCATCGCTTTCCGTTGACGCCATCACCGGCACCGCCCGCGTTCCCGGCGACGTTGTCTCGCCGACGAAGGAGGCGTGGCGCCGCTTTCGCAAGCACAAGCTTGCGGTGGTGTCGCTCGGCATCCTCGGCGCGCTGATCGCCGTGGTTGTGCTCGGCCCGTTCCTGTGGCCGTTGCCGATCAACGAGATCGATTTCACGGCCAAGCTCCAGGGGCCCTCGGGCGCCCACCCGCTGGGCACCGACGACCTGGGCCAGGACCTGCTGGCGCGCCTGATCTATGGCGGGCGCATCTCGCTGGCCGTGGGGCTCGCCGCCATGGTGGTCGCCGTGCTGGTGGGCGTGGTGATCGGCGCGATCGCCGGCATGTCCAGCGGCCGGGTCGATGCGGTGCTGATGTGGATCACCGACCTGTTCCTGTCGCTGCCGCAATTGCCGCTGCTGCTGCTGGTGATCTACATGTTCAGGGACGGGCTGAAGGGCCTGTTCGGCCCCGAGGGCGGGGTGTTCGTGCTGATCGTGATCGTCATCGGCGGGCTGCGCTGGATGCCGGTGGCCCGCCTGGTGCGTGCCCAGTTCCTCAGCCTGCGCGAGAAGGAATTCGTGGAGGCGGCCCGCGCCCTCGGTGCCTCGCGCATGCGGCTGATCGTGGTGCACATCCTGCCGAATGCCATGGGCCCGGTGATCGTGGCCGGCACCATCGACGTGGCCGCCGCGATCATCGCAGAGTCCACGCTGTCCTTTCTCGGCCTCGGCTTCCCGCCCGATATTCCTACCTGGGGGCGCGTTCTGTTCGACGCCAAGGACTACCTGGATATCGCCCCGCACTGGGCGTTGTTCCCGGGCCTGGCGATCTTCCTCACCGTGCTGACGATCAATTTCATCGGCGACGGGCTGCGCGACGCGCTCGATCCGCGGCGCGTGATCTAGGGGCCGCGATATGTCTGAAGCTTTGCTCGACATCCGCGACCTGCGGACCTGGTTCAAGACCGACGACGGCATGGTTCGCGCGGTCGACGGCGTCAGCATGTCGATCTCCAAGGGCGAGACGCTCGCGGTGGTGGGCGAGTCCGGCTGCGGCAAGTCGGTGACGGCACGCTCCGTGCTGAAGCTGATCGACATGCCGCCCGGGCGGTTCGAATCCGGCACCATCACCTGGATGGGCCGCGACCTGATCCCGCTTTCCATGGAGGAGATGGACGGCATCCGCGCCCGCGAGATCGCGATGGTGTTCCAGGAGCCGATGACCTCGCTGAACCCGGTGTACACGGTCGGCGACCAGATCGCGGAATCGCTGCGCACCCATGAAGGGCTGTCGGAGAAGGCGGCAATCAAGCGGGCCGTGGAGATGCTGAGCCTGGTCCACATCTCGAACCCGGAGCGGCGTGTTCACGACTATCCGCACCAGTTCTCCGGCGGCATGCGCCAGCGCGTTATGATCGCCATGGCGCTGGCCTGCAAGCCGAAGCTGTTGATCGCCGACGAGCCGACAACCGCACTCGACGTGACCATCCAGGCGCAGATCCTGGAGCTGATGGCCGAGATGAAGGACACCTTCGGCATGGCCATCATGCTGATCACGCACGCAATGGGGGTGGTGGCCGAGAACGCCCAGCGCGTGGTGGTGATGTATGCCGGCAAGGTGGTGGAGGAGGCGCCGGTGGAGGAACTGTTCGCCAACCCGCGCCATCCGTACACGCAGGGGCTGATCCGCTCGATCCCGCGGGTGGACGTGGCCGGGCATTCTCGGGGCGGAGCGCGGCAGCGGCTGGAGCAGATTCCCGGCACCGTGCCCAACCTGCTGAACCCGCCGCCCGGCTGCCGCTTCGCCGCCCGCTGCAAATTCGCGATGGACGCCTGCACGGCGGCTGAGCCGCCGTTGCGCAACGTCACGCCCGACCACAAGGTGGCCTGCATCCTGTGAGCATCCTGACCGAGACCACAACCATGGCAGCAGCGGCGACCGAGCCGCTGCTGTCGGTGAAGAACATCAAGAAATACTTCCCCATCCGGGGCGGCCTTCTGTCGCGCGTGGTCGATCATGTCCACGCGGTGGACGGCGTTTCGCTTGACGTGGCGCCCGGGGAGACGCTGGGGTTGGTGGGGGAATCCGGCTGCGGCAAGTCCACCACCGGGCGGTGCATCATGCGGCTGATCGAGCCGAGCGAGGGGGAGATCTGGTTCAAGGGCGAGAACGTCACCCAGCTTGAGGGCGAGGGGCTGCGGGCGATGCGGCGGGACATGCAGATCATCTTCCAGGACCCGTTCGCCTCGCTCAACCCGCGCCATACCGTGGGGGGCATCATCGGCGAGGCGTTGACCATCCATGGGTTGGCGAAGGGCCGGCAGGATATGGAGGCGAAGGTTGTCACGCTGCTGGAGACGGTGGGGCTACGGCCGGAGCATATGCGCCGGTTTCCGCACGAGTTCTCCGGCGGGCAGCGGCAGCGGATCGGGATCGCGCGGGCGCTGGCGGTCGAGCCGAAGCTGATCGTTTGCGACGAGCCGGTCTCGGCACTCGACGTTTCGATCCAGGCGCAGGTGATCAACCTGCTTGAGGACCTGCAGGAGCAGTTCGGGCTGGCCTATCTGTTCATCGCGCATGACCTTTCGGTGGTGGAGCACATCAGCGACCGGGTGGCCGTGATGTATCTTGGGCGGGTGGTGGAGGTGGCCACCGCCGAGGAGCTGTACGAGAACCCGTTGCATCCCTATACCGAGGCATTGCTTTCGGCGGTGCCGATTCCGGACCCGAAGATCAAGCGCAAGCGGATCGTGCTGCAGGGCGACGTCCCGAACCCGATCCGGCCGCCGAGCGGCTGCCATTTTCATACGCGGTGCCCGATTGCGCAGCCGGTGTGTTCCCAGGAGACTCCGGTGCTGAAGGATGCCGGGGGTCGGCACCAGGTTTCCTGCCACTTCCGGGGGTAGCGCCCCGGTCAGGGGCTCAGGTTCTCGCGTGGGTCTTGCGGGTGGTCTGGCTGCCAGGTGCGGAGGAACTCCTCCAGGGCGGGTTCGGGCTCGGTGGGCAGGGCGATGGCCAGGGTGACGAACTGGTGGCCGCCGTTGAGGCCGCGGTTGCGCAGGCGCAGGCGGGTGCCGGGGCCGGAGCGGGGGGGGATGGCGAGGGATACCGGTCCGGTGAGGGTCGGGACTTCGATGCGGGCGCCGAGGATGGCTTCCTGAAGGGTGACGGGCAGGTCCATGTGGATGTCGTCGCCCTCGCGGCGGAAGAAGCGGTGGGGGGCGACGGCGATTTCGATCAGGGCGTCGCCGGCGGCGGCGCCGCCGAAACCGGGCATTCCCTGGGCGCGCAGGCGCAGGCTTTGGCCGTCGCGGTGGCCGGGGGGGATGGTGACGTCGAGTGCGCGGCCGTCGGGCAGGGTGATCCGCTGCTTGGTGCCGAGGGCGGCATCCATGAAGGAAATCGTGAGAGTGTAGCGGGTATCGTCGCCCTTCGCGGCGAAGTTGGCGCGGCCGCGGCCGCCCATGGCGTTGCGGAGCATTTCCTCCAGGTTTGAAGGGTCGAAGCCGGCGTCGCCGCGGGGGCCGGCGTTGACGTCGCGCCAGTGGGGGCGCTGGGGCGGTTTTTCGGCGCCGGTGGCGTCGATCTCGCCGCGGTCGAAGCGGGCGCGTTTTTCGGTGTCGGACAGGACGGCATAGGCGGCCGAGATGGCGGCGAATTCGTCGGCGGCGTTCTTCTTGTTGGGGTTGACGTCGGGGTGGGCCTTTTTGGCGAGGCGGCGGTATGCGCTGCGGATCTCGTTGGCGGTGGCCGAGGGAGCGACCCCGAGGAGTTCGTACGGGTTTCTCATGGTTGGGATAGTAGGCCGTGCGGGGGGCGGAGAGAAGGTGGGGCTTGAACGAGCGACAGGGTGACAAATCAAAGCCTGTCGCGCGGCCGTGAAACCCGATGCGGTCTTGGGCGTTCGTCATGGAGAGGGTTGAGGCCACTCATATGAGCGGTCGTGAACGCCGTCACATCCTCACAGGAGTTGCCACGCCATGGGCATGTTTTCGAAATCCATCGACACGCTCGATGATCTGTTCGTTCATACGCTGCAGGACATCTACTATGCCGAGCAGCAGATCGCGAAGAACCTGCCAACGATGATCGACGAGGCCAGCGACCCGCAGCTGAAGCAGGGGCTGGAGATGCATCTGAGCGAAACCCGCAACCAGATCGTGCGGCTGGAGCAGGTTTTCAAGATGCATGGGCAGTCCGTTAAGGGCACCACATGTGCCGCCATGGACGGCATTCTGGAGGAGGCTTCGGATATTCTTGGTGTTGCGAAGGAAAGCAACGTGAAGGATGCGGCAATCATCTCCTCGGCGCAGGCAGTGGAGCACTATGAGATCACGCGATATGGCACATTGATTGCGTTCGCCAAGGAACTGGGCCGCAACGATTGCGCGGCCGTGCTGCAGCAGACGCTGGACGAGGAATATGCCGCTGACAAGAAGCTGACGGCGATGGCGGAAAGCCGGGTCAACCGCAAGGCCGCCTGACGGAAGGGTTTCCGCCGCCGCCAGGCTCGCGCGGTTGGTGGATGCCAGACGAGGATGCCCCGGTGCCGGAAGGTACCGGGGTTTTCGTGGGGATGGGCTTTTTGGCATTATCATTACGATTTCGCAACAAAATGGGCGTGATCGGGTGAGATGCCCAGGGAGGCGAAAATTGAAATCGGGGGTTGGGTGGGGGCCACGCGGCGGGCGCGCGCGGGGATGGCGGCGAGGCGGGTGAAGAAGAGGCCGGCATAGATTCCGGGCGTGAGCAGCTCGCGGCGTTCGCAGCGGGGCAGGCGCGCGGAGGGGAGAGCCGCGAGCACCGGCGCGGCGTCGTCGACGA
>JANPIH010000123.1:0-3992 GCA_031424895.1 Rhodospirillales bacterium | reverse complement strand
CGATCGTGCTCATGCAAACCAGCGGCTTCGCCACCCTGGCCAACGTGCTCGCCTCCCTGCCCGTCCCGTTCCAGATCCCCGTGCTCCTGCTGGTCAGCGAGCGCGGCACCCTGGGCGAATTCAACATCGGCCAGGCCCTGGTCGCCCGCACGATGCGCCCGGTGCTGGATTCCATCGCCATGGAACACCACACCCTCACCCGCCTCGACGAAGTCGAGTTCACCGTCGACCGCACCATCCGCCAAGCGGTCGCCACGCAACAGCCCGCCTGCCTCATCCTCTCGCCCCTGCTCACCGGCGGAAAGGTGTTCAAGTGATTAACGAACCCGCCACCCGCGACACCGCCAAACCCCTCGCCCGCTTCGACCTCACCCAGCGCCTGGTCGCGAAACTCCACAACGACGAAGCCGTCATCGGCGGCATCGGCCACACCAACTTCGACCTCTGGGCCTCCGGTCGCCGCCCGCAGAATTTCTACATGCTCGGCAGCATGGGCCTCGCCATCCCCATCGCCCTCGGCGTCGCCATCGCCCAGCCCAACCGCCGCGTGATCGCGCTCGAAGGCGACGGCTCGCTGCTCATGATGCTCGGCTGCCTCGCCACCGTCGCCGCCCGCCAGCCCGCCAACCTGATCATCGTCGTCATGGACAATGGCGCCTACGAAATCACCGGCGGCCAACCCACCGCCAGTGCACCTTCCGAGAAAGGCGGGGGTGCCGACCTCGCCGCCATCGCCCGCGGCGCCGGCATCGCCCACAGCACCTGGGCCGCCGACGAAACCCATTTCGACTCCCTGATCGACCACGCCCTGGCCACAACCGGCCCCCACCTGATCGCCGCCCGCCTCACACTCGCCAAACCCGCCGGCCAGACCGAACGCGACCCCGCCCAGATCCGCGACCGCTTCATGCGGGGAATCGGGACGCGGAAATAGGCGGCAAGCCCTCACTTCCCCGCGTCGATCAACCCGCGCACGAACCAGCGCTGCAGCACGAGCACCACCATCACCGGTGGCAGCAGCGCCACCAGCGCCCCGGCCATCAACTCGTTCCACAACGGCCGGCTATCCATGCCTGGCCCCAGCTTCGCCAACCCCATCACCAGCGTCTGCATACCCGGCTCGGTGGTCACCAGCAATGGCCAGAGGTACTGATTCCAGCCGAAGATGAACATCACCACCAGCAGCGCCGCGATATTGGTCGCCGACAGGGGCAGCAGGATCGACCAGAAGAACCGCCACGGCCCCGCCCCGTCGATCAGCGCCGCCTCCGTCAACTCCTCCGGCATGGTCAGGAAGAACTGGCGGAACAGGAACGTCGCCGTCGTCGAGGCCAGCAGCGGCACGATCAGCCCGGCATGGGTGTTGAGCAGCGAAAATTTCGCCTCCGGCACCGGCAGCCACGGCAGCAGCCCAACCAGGTCGCGCAGCGGCGCCATGAGGTCGGCGGCCACGAGATAGGTCGGCACAATCCGGATCTCGACCGGCAGCAGGATCGCCCCCAGCACCAGCGCGAAGATCAGGCCACGGAAGCGCACCCGGAAATACACCAGCGCGAACGCCATCGTCACCGACATCGCCACCTTGCCGAAGGCAATGCCGAGCGCCATCACCGTGGTGTTGAACAACTGCGTCCCCAGCGCCACCCGCTCCCACGCGGAGGCGAGGTTGGCGAACAGCATGCGCCCGGGCCACAGCGGCGGCGGCACGGTGTTCATCCGCGCGGCATCGTGGCTGGCCGCCACGAAAGCGATCCACAGCGGAAACCCCAGCACCACCAGCCCCAGCAGCAACCCACCCAGCGCCGCCACGTCCAGCGCCCGGCTGCGCCCCACCATGCGGTCAGCCGGCATAGTGCACCCGCCGTTCCAGTACCCGGAACTGCACCCAGGTCAGCCCGACCACCGCCAGCATCAGCAGCACCGACTGCGCCGAGGACGAGCCGAGATCAAGCCCGACGAACCCGTCGCGATACACCCGGTAGATCAGCGTCATGGTCTCGCCGGCCGGCCGCCCCTGCGTGGTCAAATCGATCACCGCCAGCGTGTCGAAGAAGGCATAGATCACGTTCAGCACCAGCAGCAGGAACAGCGTGGGCGAAAGCAGCGGCAGCACGATGCACCAGGTCCGCGTCCAGGGCCCGGCACCGTCGATCGCCGCCGCCTCGATCAGCGAGGGCGGAATCCCGGCCAACCCGGCAGCGAAGAAGACGAAGTTGTAGCTGATCTGCTTCCAGGCGGACGCGATCACCACCAGGATCATCGCATGCGTGCCATTGAGGTCGGGCGACCAGCCGAGGCCAAGCCCGACATTCATCGCATAGGCGAGCAGCCCGTGGTGACGGTCGAACAGGAACAGCCACAGCACGCCGGCCACCGCCGGCGCCGCCGCATACGGCCAGATCAGCGCCGCACGCCACAGCCCGGCCCCGCGCCGCAGCCCGTCCACCAGCAGCGCAAGGGCGAGGCCCACGCTCAGCGACAACAGCGCCACCGCGGCGCTGAACACCACCGTCGTGCACGCCGCCCGCCAATAGGAGGGCTCGGCGAGCAACTCTGTAAAATTATCCAGCCCGACAAAGATGCCCTCACCGGTGAACGGATCGGCAAGATGGAACGCATCGCGCAGGGCCCGCAGCGCCGGCCAGTAGGTGAACCAGAGCAACAGCAGCAGCTGGGGCCCGACCAGCAGCAGAACGGTCCAGCCGCCGCGAAACCCGGAGCGCTTCACGCCGCAGCGACGCTCAGAGCTTGCCGCGGTTGGTCGCCTCGAAGCGGCGCAGGATGGCGTTGCTTTTGCGCACCCCTTCGTCCAGCGCCACCTGCGCCGTCGCCTGGCCGGACCACACCTTGTCGAGCTCTTCCTCGATCGCGGCGCGCACGTTCTCGAAATTGCCGAGCCGGATGGTGCGGCTGCTCGGCGTGTTCTTGCCTTGCAGCAGCTGGGTCACGGCGATCTCGCGGCTGGGGAAGCGCGTGTAGTAGCCGGCCTCCTTCGCCTTCTGCCACGCCGCCACGGTGATCGGCACGTAGCCGGTGGCCTGGTGGTAGGACACCTGGAGATCTGTGCCGGTCAGGAAGCGGAAGAACGCCGCGACCCCCTCGTAGTGCTCCGGCTTGTGGCCCTTGAAGGTATAGATCGCGGCGCCGCCGATCATGCTGCGGTTGGGCGCGATATCCTGCTCATGCGGCAGCGGCGCCCCGCCCCAGCGCATCTTGGCACCCTCCTCCACCGTGCCGTGCCAGGCGGTACTGTCGATCCAGTAGGCGGCCTTGCCTTCCAGGAAGGCAGTGCGGGCGCCGGAGGCCCAGGTGGCCTTGGAGGCGGCGCCGAACGAGGCGAGGCCCTCGCGCGCCCAGCGCGACAGCCGCTCGATATGCTGCACCACCCGGGTGCGGTTGATCGTCAGCTCCGCATCGAGGCCCTGGAAACCGTTCTCCTTCGTCGCGAAGGGAACATCGTGCCACACCGAATAGTTCTCGAGTTCCTGCCACGGCCCGGCCGCGAAGCTGTAGCCGATTTCGCCGGCGCCCTTGGCCTTGATGGCGCGGATCTGCTCCTCCATCTCCTGCCAGGTGGCGGGCGGCTTGGCGATGCCGGCCTTCTCGAGAATCTCGGCGTTGTAGAACAGAATCGGCGTCGAGCTGTTGAACGGCATTCCAAGCAACCGGCCCTTGGCATCGGTGTAGGTGTCGATCACCGGGCGGAGGAAGTCGTTCACCTCCACCTTCACGCCGTGCTGGTCGAGGATGTCGTGCGCCGGCACGATCGCGCCCGAGAGCATCATCGTCAGCACGCCGCTTTCGTTGTTCTGCAGCATCACCGGCTGCTCGCCGGCGCGGTAGGCGGCGATCGCGGCATTGAGGGTGGCGACGTAGTTGCCCTTGTTCACGGCAACCACGCGGAAGCGGCTCTGGCTCGCGTTGAACTTCGCCACCACCTCGTCGAGCGCCGCGCCGAGCTGGCCGGTCATGGCATGCCACCACGTGATGTC
>JANPIH010000122.1:0-3031 GCA_031424895.1 Rhodospirillales bacterium | reverse complement strand
CTCCCCCAAGGGGAGAGGGCTTTAGCGGATGTTTTGTATTTTTTACTGGATGGGGGTCTGGGGCCTCAGGCCCCAGCGGGTGCAGGGCAGAGCCCTGCCCTTCCCCTTGGCCCTGGCCTTAAAGCCGCAGCACCGCCTTGTTGAGGATGTTCTTTTGGATCTCGGTGGTTCCGCCGGCGATGCTTGACGCCCTGTGCATGAGGTAGGGGGCGGCGGCGTATCCGGCGTAGTTGGGGCCGATGGGGGGTTCGTTGTCGCCGGATTCGCGGTTCAGGAGGTCGAGTTCCTTGGCCCATTGCGGCATGGCGAGCGGGCCGACGGCGTCCATGATGAGTTCGGAGGTGTCCTGGCCGAGCTCGCCGCCCTTGATCTTGAGCAGGGAGGAAAACGGGTCGGGCTTGCCGTCGGATTTCTGCATCATTTTGGCGACGACGCGCAGCTGGGTGATTTCCAGTGCCTTGGCGCGGATTTCGAGGGCGGCCACGCGTTCGCGCTGGAGCTTGTCGTCGAGCAGGGGGGCGCCGCGGTTGCGCAGGTGGGGGCTGAGGTCGCGGATGTCTTCGAGGCGGGCCATGGATTTGCCGAGGCGGGCGATGCCGGTGCGTTCGTTGCCGAGCAGGAACTTGGCCACGTCCCAGCCTTTGTTTTCCTCGTGGACGCGCTGGGTGACGGGGACCTTTACATCGTCGAAGAAGACTTCGTTGAAGTGGTGGCTGCCGTCGATGGAGATGATCGGGCGGACGGTGATGCCGGGGGTTTTCATGTCGATGAGGAGGAAGGAGATGCCTTCCTGGGGCTTCCTGGCCTGCGGGTTGGTGCGGACAAGCGCAAAGATCCAGTCGGCGTGGTGGGCGGTGCTGGTCCAGATCTTCTGGCCGTTGACGACGTAGTGGTCGCCATCGAGGACGGCGGCGGTCTTGAGCGAGGCGAGGTCGGAGCCGGCGCCGGGTTCGGAGAAGCCCTGGCACCACCAGATGTCGAGGTTGGCGGTGGGGGCGACGAAGCGTTCCTTCTGTTCGGGCGTGCCGTAGTGGATGAGCACCGGGCCGATCATGGTGATGTTGAAGCCGTTCACCTCGGGTGCGTGGGCAAGCATGTTCTCGTCCTGGAAGATCATGCGCATGGTGGGGGACCAGTTCTGGCCGCCGTATTCCCGCGGCCATTTGTAAGTGGCCCAGCCCTTCCTGTTCAAGATGCGCTGCCAGGTGACGACGTCGGACTTGGTGGGGGGGTAGCCGAGGCGCATGCGTTCGCGCGTTTTGGCGGGGAGGTTTTCGCGGATGAAGGCGCGGACTTCCTGGCGGAAGGCGACTTCCTCGTCGGTGAAGCGCAGGTCCATGGCGGTTTCCTTCCCCAGGATGCGGGTGGGGCGCGAGCTTCGCGGTTTCCCGGGAAGATCACGCCCCTTTCAGGCTAGCTCGTCAAGAAAATCAGTTCAGCCAGAGATCCCAGTTGCGGTGGGCGTACCAGCCCTTCCAGCCGCCGATCCTTTTGCTGACGGCGACGGCGCGGCCGGCGTCGGAGATCTTGATCAGGTAGGCCTTGCCCAGGATGGCGGTCTCCGCCTCAAGCCATGCCTTCTTGCGCTCGTTGAGGTCGAAGGAGGTCAGGAAGCGGTTGTAGGGCACATCCACATCGGCATCGTTGAGGGTGCGCAGGCGGGTGTGGGTATAGATCAGCGGGCGCCACTGCTGCGGGCCAAGGAGGGGCTGCGAGCAATAGCCGGTCATGGAGATGTTCCAGTCGCCCTCGCCGCCGTTGAGTACATTGGCGTTGGTGATCCAGTCCGTCACGCGCATTTCGACGTTCATGCCGACGTCCTTGAGCGCCTGTTCGAGCACCAGCATCTGGCTGCGCATGTAGGCGTAGACGCCGTTGGTGTGGATGACGATCTTCTCGCCCTTGTAGTTTGCTTCCTTCAACAGGGCGCGAGCCTTGTTGGGGTTCTTCTGGTTGTAGAACGGCTTCATCGCGTCGCCGTTGTAGAACGGGCTGTCGGAATACAGCAGCGACGGGTTCTGGCGGGTGACGCTGCTGGAGACCTCGGCCATCTCCTCGGTGTCGACCACCGCGGCGACCGCCTGGCGGATCTTGACGTCGCGGGTGATGCCGCTGTCGCCACGCAGGACAATGGTGTGCATGCAGCCGGGGAAGACCTTCTCGACCGCGATGTCGTTGCGGCCCTTGAACAGGTCGATCTGCTCGACTTCGATGTCGGCCAGGTGGGCGGTGCCGGCGAGCATGGCGGCGACGCGCGTGGAGACTTCGGGGAGGAAGTTGTAGCGCAGGGTTTCGATATGGGCCGTTTTACGGCCGGCGAAGCCGTCAGGCCCCGGGGCGGAGGTGTCGGCCGCGTAGTCGTCGAAGCGGCGGAAGGTGACGTGGCTGTCCTTCACCAGCTCCTGCAGGCGGAAGGGGCCGGTGCCGATCGGCGTGATCTCGCGGGGGCCCTTGGCGGCTTCCTCGGCGGGGAGGATCGACATCGGGAAGCACGGCGTTTTCATCACGTCGAGCAGGATGGGCGAGGGCTCCTTCAGGTTGATGATGAAGGTGTGGGCATCCGGCGTGTCGAAGCTGGCGAGCTGGGCGAAGGCAGGGGCGTTCGGGCTGATCTTGGCGTAGCGCTGCATCGTGGCGAGCACGTCGGCCGAGGTCAGGGTCTTGCCGTTGTGGAACTTCACGCCCTGGCGGAGAGTGAAGCTGAACTTCTTGCCGTCGGGTGAGACATCGATTTTGCTGGCGAGCATCGGCTTGGACGAATAGTCCTCGCCCATCATGACGAGGCTTTCGTACATGTGCATGCCGGTTTCGAGCTGCACGGTGGTGCACATCATGGCCGGGTCGAAGTGATCCATGCCGGAGACGTGGGCGTGGGTGAGGGTGCCGCCCTTTTTCGCCTGGGGGCTGGCGGTTTGGGCCATGGCCGGCGTTGCGAATGCCAGCGTGACTGCGGCCAGGCCCAGTGCCCGCCACGACGATGCAGCCATACTCATGTTTATCGCTCCCTGTACAACGGCCAGTGCGGCCTTCG
>JANPIH010000121.1:0-52861 GCA_031424895.1 Rhodospirillales bacterium | reverse complement strand
CCTCACCCAACCCTCTCCCCCAAGGGGAGAGGGCTTTAGGGGGTTTCGCTTAGCGTCAACCGGAGGTGCAGTATGGCATTCTTAAATGACGCTGAAATGAATAAAAGTCTTTTTGCTTCTTTTTCTTCAGAAAAAGAAGATTCTTAGCTTTCCTTGGCCTTCTTGATGATCGCCGCCCAGCGGTCGAGGATTGGCAGGATCTTGTCTTCCTTCTCGGAATCCAGCGTGACGACCATGCGGGAGACGCCGAGGTCGCGGTAGCGGCGGATTTCCGCGAGGTCTTCGTTGGCGCCGAAGGTGGAGACGGGGACTTCAGCGAGGTCGCGGCCGGTTTCGGCGGCCATCTGGTGGAAGGCGCGGATGTCGTCTTCGATCGGGGCGCGGCCGGCGATGGGGATCCAGCCATTGCCGTAGCGCAGTGCGCGGCGGGCGCCCTGGGGGAAGGCGCCGCCGACGATGACCGGGGGGTGCGGCTTGGCGACGGGCTTGGGCCAGGCCATGATGGGGTCGAAGTTGACGAATTCGCCGTGGTATTCGGGCTTCGACTTGGTCCAGATTTCCTTCATGGCCTCGATGCGTTCGCGGACCAGCTTGGCGCGGGTGGCGAAGACGGTGCCGTGGTTTTCCATCTCGTCGGCATTCCAGCCGATGCCGATGCCGAACAGGAAGCGGCCCTGGGAGATTTGGTCGATCGAGGCGACGAGCTTGGCGGTCTGGATCGGGTCGCGCTGGTTGACGAGGCAGACGCCGGTGCCGATTTTGAGCGTGGTGGTGGCGGCGGCGGCGGCCGTCAGCGTCACGAAGGGGTCCATGGCGTCGTAGTAGCGCTTCGGCAGCTCGGCGCCGCCGGGCCAGGGCGAGCGGCGGGAAATGGGGATGTGCGAGTGTTCGGGGGCCCAGACCGATTCGAAGCCGCGTTCCTCCAGCGCGCGGCCGAGAGCTGCTGGCGACATGGAGTAGTCGGTGAAGAACATGGATGCGCCGAATTCGAGCATGGTTCGCCCCTCCGATTGATTTGGCGCAAGGCTATACCAGCGCGGCGTGGGAGGCGACTCAGGGGAAGGCAAGGCAGGGCTCTGCCCAGACCCGCCAAAGGCCGAGGGCCTTTGGAAACCCAATCTTTTCACCGATTTGGAGGTCCAGGGGCCTGGGCGGAGGCCAGCCTTGCTTGCTACTCGTTGTGCTTGGCCCAGCCGGTGCAGGCGGAGAGCAGGAGGCGGCCGTTGAGCTTGTAGTACTCGATCGTGACCGCGCCATGCTGGAGGGCGGCCTGCAGCATGAGGGCGGCGGAGAACACGGTGTTGCCCGGCCAGTTGCCGAGGTTTCCGTTGCCCGAGACGAGGCCCAGTGGTCGGGTGCATTTCTTGAGGAAATCGTCCATCCGCAGGCGCCGGACGGGGTCGGCGATGTAGAGGTCGTATGCGCCGCGGTTCGCGGCGTCGAAGCGCACATAGGCGTGGGCCGGCAGGGTTGCGCGGCTGTTCAGCGCGCCCGGCTGCAGCTGGGTGTTGAGCCTGTCCTGGAATTGGTAGAACGGCCTGTCGGCATGATAGATCGCTTCAGGTACCGTCGCGCCGGCGGCCTTGAGGTTGATCAGCTGCTGTTCGTCGATGGACTCGATGTAGAGATCGCCGGCCATGTTCGTTCCCCGTTGCCATGCTGCTCAGCTGGTGCATCAACGTAATGGGCAATGGGGGCCGGGCCGTGTCACGTTTGGGTGAAACTTTGCGATTGGCGAGGAGACGATGCGGGTTTGCACCATGACGCCGGCGCAGCGGGCGTTCCTGCTGGCGCAGCGGGTTGGCCACCTGGCCACGGCCGATGCCGAAGCGGTGCCGCATGTGGTGCCGGTTTGCTACGCCCTGGCCGACACCGACCTGTACGTGACGATCGACCGCAAGCCCAAGCGCGCGGGCCGGACGCTGCGCCGGATGGCCAACATCGCCGCCAATCCGCGCGCGAGTTTCGTGGTGGATCGCTACGACGAGGATTGGACCCGGCTCGGCTGGGTTTTGGTGCAGGCTGCTGCCGAGATCCTTGCCGACGGGGCGGAGCACGATGCGGCACAGGCGCTGCTGCGGGCGCGCTATTCGCAGTATGCCGATATGGACCTGGGGCCGCTGCCGGTGATCGCGCTGCGCATCGACGGCGTTGCGAGCTGGGGCGACCTGTCGGCGGAGCGGTGATAGTCTGGCGGCAATGCGGAGAGGGGAGAGCACCATGAACACGCTGCGCGGCAACCAGGGGCCCCGGTATCGGCACGCGATGGGCGAGTCGGCACCGTATGAGACGATCACGGTCGACAAGCTGACGCCGATCATCGGGGCCGAGATCGGCGGGGTGGATTTGTCACGGCCGTTGTCGAACCAGCAGTTCGACGAGATTCATCGGGCGTTCGCGGAGAACCTGGTGGTGTTCTTCCGGGGGCAGGATCTGACGCCGGAGCAGCATCTGGATTTCGGGCGGCGGTTCGGCGAGTTGCACATTCATCCGGCCGCACCGCATGAGCCGGGGCTGCCGGCGCTGATGAAAATCCATGCCGACCGCAATTCATCGCGGGCCAATGGCGAGGGGTGGCACAGCGATGTTTCGTGCGACGAGGCGCCGCCGATGGGGTCGATTTTATACATCAGGCAGTGCCCGCCGCATGGGGGGGACACGCTGTTTGCCAGCATGTATGCGGCGTATGAGGCGCTGTCGGACCGGATGAAGGCGTATCTGGACGGGCTGGTGGCGGTGCATGACGGGGAGCAGGTGTATCGCGGGACGTATGCGAACCTGGGCGTGGCCGACAGGCCGGTTTACCCGCGGGCGGAGCATCCAGTGGTGCGGACGCATCCGGTGACGGGGCAGAAGGCGCTGTATGTGAACCGGGGGTTCACGCGGAATATCGTGGGGCTTCCTGGGGATGAGAGTGCGGCGATCCTGGGGTATCTGTACGACCATGCGGAGAGCCCGCTGTGGCAGTGCCGGTTCCGGTGGACGGAGCGGGCGGTGGCGTTCTGGGACAATCGCTGCGCGCAGCATCGGGCGATGTGGGACTACTGGCCGCATACGCGTAGCGGGAACCGGGTGACGGTGGCGGGGGACCGGCCGGTTTAGGTGTCATAAGGCGACTGCTCCGATTGATCGAGAGGTTCGGCGCCGCGTTTGCCGAATCCATGGAGTTCCGTGCGACCCAAGGATGGAGCGGTCTGAGCGGCGACCCAAACAAGAGACATGGGTCAGGGAACAGGGAGCAGACGTCATTATGTCGGAGCGATCGGTGGGTGAAAGCTTGGCGGGCGATGTTGCCATTGTGACTGGTGCAGGGCGGGGCATCGGGCGGGCAATTGCTTTATCGCTGGCGGCTCAGGGAGCGGCAGTTGGCGTGTTCGCGCGCACGACGGAAGAGATTGCCACCACGGCACAACTGATCACCGATGCCGGCGGGCGGGCGGTCGCGCTGCAGGTGGACGTAACGAATGCCGCGGCTGTTCGCGCCGGCGTCACACAGACGGTAAGCCGATTTGGTCCGGTAACAGTACTGATCAATAACGCAGGGACGCCCGGACCCGTTGGACGCGACTGGGAAGTCGACGCCGACTTGTGGTTTGAATGTATCGACGTGACCGTTCGTGGCGCATTATTGCTCTCGCAGGCTGTTGTACCGGGCATGATTGCCGGCCGCACGGGCAGGATCATCAACATTGCGAGCGTTTCAGGGACGCGCGGTTTTCCGCTGGCTACCGCCACATCGGTGGCGAAGACCGCGCTGATCCGGTTAACGGAAGGTCTTGCAGCACAGGTCGGCGAGTATGGCGTTGCTGTTTTCGCGATCCACCCGGGGGTCGTTCGGACCCGGTTGTTGGAATCGTATGGCTTCCAGATCCCGGAGGAGCGATTCGCCGCGCCGGAGCGCGCAGGAGCGCTTTCGGCACAGCTTGCGAGCGGGCGGTACGATGCACTGTCTGGACGCTACTTGGGAATTGGTGACGATCTCGATGGACTTGTCAGTCGAATTGCCGAGATAAAAGCAGGCGAGCTGTATACGCTTCGAATGAAAGCCTAACTTCTATACTTCGTCGCTGCAAATTAGGGCTTTCAAGTGGACGAGGTACAGCGGCCCCGCCACTGGCGGGTCTGGAGCAGCGCCTGCGTCATTTCGAAATGAGCTCATTCATCAAGCGTTGGGATCACCCTCCTGCGGCAGCATCCCGCCGACTTCCTTGAGCCACTCGGCGGCGTGTTTCACGGCTTCGCGGGCCTGGTGGACGGATTCGGTCAGGCGCATGAAGCCGTGCAGCATGCCGGGATAGGTGATCACTGCGGCGCGGGTGCCGACGAGGTTGAGCTTGCTGCCGAGAATGCCGCCTTCGCTGCTCAGCACGTCGAGTTCGGCGAGCTGGACGAGGGCGGGGGGCAGGGCGCGCAGGTGGTCGCGCAGGGGGGCTGCGAGCGGGTTGAGGCGGTCGGCGTGGTCGCGGGTGTAGAGGTCCCAGTAGGTCATCATGGCCGCACGGCTGAGGCCGTGGCCTTCGGCGAATTCGCGGTAGGAGTTGGTGTCGAAGTTGGCGTCGGCGACGGGGTAGACGAGGTGCATGCCGGCGAGTGCGGGGCCGCCCTGGTCGCGCAGCATGATGGCGGTGCCGATGGCCAGGTTGCCGCCGGCGCTGTCGCCGCCGACGACGATGTGGGCGGGGTCGATGCCCCAGTCTTCGGCGGTGTCGGCGACGCAGCGGACGACTTCGGCGCATTCGAGCAGGGCGGTGGGGAACTTGGCTTCCGGGGAGAGGGAGTAGTCGACATTGAGGGCCGCGTATCCGCTGGCGGTGGCGAGTTCGCGGACCAGGCGGTCGTGGGTGTCGACGCTGCTCCAGACCCAGCCGCCGCCGTGGAACCAGATGAGGACGGGGCGGGTCTCGCCCGGGGCGGGGTGGTGGAAGCGGGTAAAGACGCGGCGGCCGCGGGCGTAGACCCAGCGTTCCTCGGTCAGCGCCATGGTCGGGCCGCCGCTGCCGAAGACCTGGCCGATGAGGTCGGTGACTTCGCGGTGGGCGTCGAACGGTTCGCGGGGGACGACGGGGGGGTATTTGGCGGCCTCGGCGTCCAGGCGGGCGCGCGCGGCGATCATTTCGGGGTCCCAGCGGGAGGTGTCGGGCATGGCGCGCTCCTGATTCGGCGGGCGCATCATGGAGGATGATCGGGGCGAGGCAAGGGGCGCGGGAGAGTGTAGGGTGGGGCATGGCGCCTCTTCCTGTTCCGCCGGGCAAGTTCCGGCCCGAGTTGCTGTTCCGGCCGCGATCGGTGGCGATCATCGGGGCGGGGTCGGCGGTGGGCATGCAGGTGCGTGCGAACCTGGCGGCGGGGGGGTTCACGGGGGCGGTGGAGGCGGTGGAGGAGGCGGGGGCGCTGGCGGGGGGCGCGGATTTGGCGGTGGTGTGCGCGCTGGAGGGGCCGGTGTTGCCGGTGTTCCAGGCGCTGGCGGCGCGGGGGACGCGGGTGGCGGTGGTGGTGTGCATGGCGGACGGCGTGGGGGAGGCGGCGCGGGCGGCGGGGATAAGGGCGCTGGGGCCGGGGTCGTTCGGGGTGGCGGTGCCGCGGCTGGGGCTGAACGTGTCGCGCGCGCATATTTCGCCGCGGGCGGGGCGGCTGGCGGTGGTTTCGCAGTCGGCGGCGCTGTGCCGGGTGGTGCTGGACTGGGCGGAGCCGAACGGGGTGGGGTTTTCGACCATCGCAGGCATCGGCGGCAATGCGGACATGGGCTTCGGCGCGGTGCTGGACTGGCTGTCGCGCGATCCGGATACCGGGGCGATCCTGTTGGATATCCGCCATGTTCGCAATCCGCGGCGGTTCATCTCGGCGGCGCGGGCGGCGGCGCGGTTGCGGCCGGTGGTGGCGATCCGGGCGGGGGGGCGGCTGGCCGATCCGGACGGAATGGTGGATGCGACGTTCGAGGCGGTGCTGCGGCGGTGCGGCGTGCTGAGCGTGGACAACATGAGCGACCTGCTGTCGGCGGCGGAGACGCTGACGCGGGCGCGGCCGGCGCGGGGCGAGGGGCTGGCGATCGTGACCAATGCGATCGGGCCGGCGCAGATGGCGGCCGACGCTGCGTTGCGCGACGGGTTGGCGCTGGCGGTGCTGGCGCCGGAGACGCGGGGGGTGGTGGAGCTGGCGGTGCCTGGGGCGTTCGGGGCGCGATCGGCGGCCCCGATGCCGGGGGTGGAGGGCATTGTCTATGCCGGGCCGGACGAGGCGATGCGGCTGGCGGAGCTGGCGGCGCTGTTGGCGGGGGCGCCTGAGGTGGGCGGGGTGTTGCTGGTGCATGCGCCGACCGGGCCGGGGGATGGGGCGGCGATGATGGCGATCGGGGCGGCGGCGAAAGCGATGAAAGTTCCGCTGCTGGTGTGCGCGATGGGACAGTCGACGGGGGAGGGGCATCGGCGGGCGCTGGCGGATGCCGGGGTGCCAGCGTTCGCGACGCCGGAGGAGGCGGTGCGGGGGTTCCTGCATCTGGTGCAGCACCGGCGCATCCGGGCGGCGGCGCGGGAGTTGCCGGACAGCGCGGTGCCGGACTTGGCGATCGATGCCGCGGCGGCGGCGGGGGCCCTGGCAGGCGCGGGGGCAGGCGCGGGGGCGGGCGTGTTGCCGGTGGAGGCGGCGCGGGCGTTGCTGGGGGCCTATGGAATTGCGATGGGGGAGGGGAGAGGCGTCGCGTTGCGGGTGGTGCTGGGCGAGGATGCGATGTTCGGACCGATCCTGGCGTTCGGGCGGGGGGGCGTGGCGGGCGAGGTGCGGCGTGACGTGGCGGTGGACCTGCCGCCGCTGAATCTGGCGCTGGCGGGCGGGCTGGTGGGGCAGACGGGGGTTTCGGTGGAGATTGCCACGGTTCCGGGCGGGATGTTCCGGGTGGCGGACCTGTTGGTGCGGGTGAGCCAGCTGGCGGTGGAGCAGCCGCTTGTGGCGGGGCTGGAGATCGATCCGCTTTATTTGGATGAAGACGGCGTTCGCGCAGGCGCGGTGCGGGTGGTGCTGCGCGAACCCGGGCGGGCGGCGCTGGCGATTCCGCCGTATCCGACCGAGTGGGTGCGGCGGCTCGATGCGCGGGGCGAGGAGATGGTGATCCGCCCGGTGCGGCCGGAGGATGCCGCGGCGCATTCGGCGTTCTTCGCGCGGCTGTCGCCGGAGGATGTGCGCTACCGCTTCTTCAGCGCGATCCGTGCGCTGTCGGCGGAGCAGATCGCGCGGATGACGCAGGTGGATTACGAGCGCGAGATGGCGCTGCTGGCGGTGCGGCCGTCGGTGCGCGGTGGGGTGGTGGGCGAGACGGTGGGGGTGGCGCGGCTGGTGCGCGAGATGGATACCGGGGCGGCGGAGTTTGCCGTCGTGGTGCAGGGGGACGCGAAGGGGCGCGGGGTTGGCGGGGCGCTGATGCGGCAGCTGATCGAGTGGGGGCGAAGCAAGGGGGTGCGCGAGATCGAGGGGCAGATCCTGGCGGATAACGCGCCCATGCTGGGGTTCATCCGAAGGCTGGGGTTCACGGTGCGGCGCATGCCGGACGATGCCGATGTGATGCAGGCGCGGCTGGTGGTGTAGCTGGAGGAGACATAGGTCCAAGAATAGGGAAGGCTGGGCTCTGCCCAGACCCGCCAAGGGCCGAGCCCCTGGACCTCCTTCTCTTTATGAATGGGTTTCCAAAGGCCTTCGCCCTTTGGTGGGTTCAGGGCGACGCCCTGGCCTTGCCTTCGCGCTTATGCAGCGCTCCCCTGGCGTTCAGCGTGCGTGGTGGCTCATGATCGGGGAAAGGGGAGGGTGGTCATGGGTAGGCTGGGTGGGAAGGTGGCGATCGTGACCGGGGCGGCTTCGCGCGGCGAGGGGGTTGGCAACGGGGCGGCGGCGGCGATTCTGTTTGCGCGGGAGGGCGCGCGCGTGGTGTTGGCCAACCGCTCCCTGGAGCGGGCCGAGGCCTTGGCGGCGAGCATCCGGGGGGAGGGGGGCGAGGCGGTTGCGGTGGCGGCCGATGTGGCGCGGGAGGAGGATGCGACGCGGCTGGCGGAGGTGACGCTGGAGCGGTACGGGCGGATCGACATCCTGCACAACAATGTGGGCATCGGGGCGGGTGGCACGCCGGAGACGGTGACGCTGGAGGATTGGGATCGGGTGTTCCGGACCAATCTGACGACGGCCTTGCTGTGCTGCCGGGCGGTGTTGCCGGCAATGAAGGCGCAGGGTGGGGGGTCGATCATCAATGTTTCGTCGATCGCCGGGATGACGGGGCTGATGGGGTCGGTGGGGGCCGTCGCCTACACCACGACGAAGGCAGGGTTGCAGGGGTTCACGCTGTCGGTGGCGGCGGATTATGCGGGGGACGGGATTCGGGCGAACTGCATCATCGTGGGCACCGTGAACACGCCGTTGGTCGCGCATCTGGGCGAGGAGGCGCGGGAGCGGCGGCGGCGGGGCGTGCCGCTGCAGACGGAGGGCACGGGGTGGGATGTCGGCCATGCCGCGGTGTATCTGGCGAGCGACGAGGCGCGCTGGGTGACGGGGGTGATGCTGCCGATCGATGGCGGGTTCCTGGCAGTTCGGACGTGGCCGAGGTGATGACGATGTTGCAGCAGATCAGTGATTTCCGGGACGAGGTTGAGGAGCTGCATCAGCTTCTGGCGTCGATGCCTGATGCGGCGTGGACCGCGCCGACCGGGTTCAAGGCGTGGACGGTGGAGGATATCGTCCAGCATCTGCACCACAGCGACCTGATGGCGATGGCCTCGGCGGACGGGGTGGAGGCGTTCGCGGCGTTCCGCGCCGAGATGCAGGCGCTGCGGGCGCGCGCGATGACCAACGTGCAGGCGACGCGAAAGAGGCTGGGCGATCCACGGGGGGCGGCGTTGCTGGCGCTGTGGCACGGCACGGCCGTGGTGTTGTGCGAGCGGTTGGGCGGCATTCCGGCGGAGACGCGCATGCCCTGGGCCGGGCCGGGGATGGGTTTGCGGATGTTTGCCACCGCCCGGCAGATGGAGACGTGGTCGCACGGGCAGGCGATCTATGACCTGCTGGGGGTGGAGCGGCCGGGGGCGTCGGCGCGGCTACGCAACATCGCGGAGATCGGCGTGCGGACCTATGGCTGGACGTTCCGCAATCGGGGCGCGCAGCCGCCGGGGCCGCAGCCGGCGGTGCGGCTGGACACGCCGTTCGGCGCCTGGGAGTGGGCAGGCGAGGGGGGGATGGTGGCGGGCGATGCGGTGGCGTTCTGCCAGGTAGTGGCGCAGACGCGGAATATTGCCGACGTGGCGCTGCGCGTGGAGGGGGAGGCGGCGCAGGCATGGATGGCGATCGCGCAGTGCTTTGCCGGACCGCCGGAGTCGCCGCCTGTGGCCGGGACGCGGGTTCGGGCGGCGCGGCGATGGGGTTAGGCGGCGTTTCGGCCGCTGAGGCTTTAGGGCGGCATGTCTGCCGTTGGCTGGGGGACCTGGACCTTCCCGCAGGGCTCTCTAATGGCCTGAGATTGCAGACTTCGGCACAACGGATGGTTAACGTTGTGAGGGCTGTGTGAGGGTATCCCCGGGGGCCGTCAAGGGGAGCGGCTGGGCTAGGGTTGCTGGCTTCCATTCGGAGGCCGTAAGATTCATGCGCACTGGCCCCGGAGGAAAGACCCATGAACGTGCTGGTCGTGCTTGCGCTGATCCCCCTTGCGGTAGTGGGGGCGCTTATGCTTGCGGCTGGGGCCGTCGCCCTCTCCGCGCTGGTTTATCGGTTCAGAGTCGCGCTCCTACTGCTGGCCTGTGCCATCACCTTTGAGGCAATCTTTGGGGCCTTCTCGGAGGCATACGCCGCACTGTTTCAGAGAGGTTCGATCCGTGGGTTTTGGGCTTGGGTTATCGCCACGGCTACTGCAATCGGTGGGGGCTGGTTGGTGATATCGGAGTTCACCGATGCCGCTAGGCGATCTCGGGTGCCATCGGATGCAGCCCTTGCCGCCAAACCGGCGCGCAGGGAGGCGTCACGCCGCAATCCCACCCCTTCGTCCCCCGCTGGCACAACGACTCCCTAGGGTCCCTCTGCGGCTCCAAGCCGCAGGGCCACTCCAAGGCTCGTCAGCGAAGCCCCATCAAGCCCTTCTCTCGCTAGCCACTCCGCACCCTTGGCGACGATGATGGAGTCATGGACAGGGAGCCCCACCACGCCATGCGCGACAAGATAGTCCATGGCACCCTCAATGATGCCACTCTCACGGTAGACAAGGTATTGTCCGGCTACCGGTCCCGCGCCTTCCGGGAGGTCCGCAAGCACCGACGCGGGCACCACAGTTCCTAGACTACGCAGGGCAGGATAGGTGGACAGCACAGCCTCTTTCACGACTACTATAGGCGTAGCCCTAACGACATCGGCCGTGTTCCTCGCCCATTGGCTAAGGTGCTTCCCCGCCCCGAATGTTTGCACGCACCACGCTTTGACGACATCGCGAGGCAGCCCGACGCGGGTGTAGAGGTCACCCTTGGGTAGTTTCGTGGTCCCTGTGAGGGCCAAGAAGATGCTCAGGTGCGCGGCGTGAATATCTATCTCCACGACGGGTTCGCCGTTGATGGTGATGTCCGCACGGTCTGCTTTCGACATGGCCTGATAGTGCCCGGTGCCCACTGAGTAGAGCCGCCCGCCCAGTTGTAGCGATGGACGGAAGTTCCGGCGGAAGGCTGGCGCACGACACCCCCGGATATCGACAGCCGCGACGCGAGCATTTAAAGCCGCTACGCGCGCGCGGATGGCGTCCTTTTCCTCCGTCTGTGCCGGTGTAAGGATGGCAGGTATCATCCGCTTGCGTGGTCGGGCGCTACGCGCGCCACCCCGCGCCACCGGGACCGTCGCTGCGACGACGCAACGCACCAGGTCATCCACGGCGATGGCGGGTGCCCGTGTTTCGGCTGCGGGGCTGATGCGCCAGTCTACCCCTACGGTCTCCGCAGTGACCCCTTTGGTAGCTGCCATCTCCAGCAACGCCCCCGTGGGCCACAGCACAGCCGGAGCACCGGAATAGTCTGTGTCACCGCCCTCCTCCCACTGAACCGACGCCAGCACGCGCAGCCCCGCCCGCACGCCAACCAGCCCTGCCCCCGCCATGGCGTCCACACGCCCCCAGAACCGCTTGCGGCCCATGATGGACGACTCCCACATGGGGGAGGCGTGGCCCCTCGCGGCGGCGCTGAGGTGGTCCCGGAAGGACTGCCTCAATAGGTCCGCTAGGATGGTCCCGATGTCCCCCTGCAACCTGCTACGTCCCGCGCGCCCTATCACCCGCTGTTGCCCCAGGTGGGGCTCACTAAGAGAGGCCACAGCCGCGCACAGGCGCCGGGCGGGCTCGCTGCCAGCCTCCCGTGTCAACTCCACTCGGCGCGCGTCCAGGAGGGCATCGCGGGTGGGGGCGTTGTCGGACAGCATCATGAGAAGTGCCTAGTTACGTCCCGGGGTTCCTTGCGGCTATGGGACCACCCGAGAGAGTAGGAGGAGAGGGAGGGTGAGAGGGCACGGGGACCAAGGCCCCAGAGTCCCCCTGTGGTCAGTAGGAGGATGATGAACAACAGACACCAGCACCAGCCCCCGCAGTGCCCCAGCAGTGGCCACCCAGCGACCAAGGAAGGGCACTGCGTAGGCACTGCGGCAGGGTGTGGAGCGGGTGCCCCCGTGGTGACTCTGTGAGGCTCGCTGAGGCCCGGCCCCGCCGCTCCCTCTCTCCCGGTCACACCTGACACGGGGAGCCCTGTGGGAGTCTCTGAGAGGGCCTAGCGGCTGTGCTCGACTGCGAGGGGTGTGTCAGCCCCCGACACCCCCAAAGACAGGTTCCGACACCAGCGCCCGCGCGCGCCACAGGTCGCCCTCCCGGCGCCGGATCACGTCGGCAAGGTCATGGACACTGCGGCGGGCTATCAGCCTGCTGCCCTGGGCATCCGTGAGGCACATTGCCCCGCCGGGCGTCCACCCAACCAAGCACAGCGCGTCCCCGCCATCCTGGGGAAGCAAGGCACACACGTCGTCTCCATCGTCATCGGGCTGCACGTCCATCGTCAGACCCATGGACAGGGCCAGGGAGCCAAGTGCCGCGCGGTCACTGCAGCGGAAGCGGTTGGGCTGTGTGGTGCGGGCGGAGGGGGCATTGCGGGGCATTGCGGGGTCCTTGGAAGGGTGGGGAGTGGTGGCGGTGGGGTTGGTGTCATCCCGTGCGACTGGGGGCGTCTCAGTAATCCTGAAGTCTGACTACGTAAAGATTGCACTTAATTGCGTGCGATAGTCCGCTCACGTCTGTCGTGGTCTAGCGGTCTAGTGGTATCGTGACCGGTATCGTTTGGCGCCTTGCAGTAGCGGACTCTGGGAGTTCACAGCGGGTGGCACTGGAGAAGCGCCAGACAGGCTGGTTTTCTTCTCTCTTTCGCGTCCCTGGTACGCATGTAGTGAATGGCTGACCCATGCATCTCCCCGCCGACGGACCCGCATCCGATGGGAGTCATGCGTTTATCGCATGGTCGCCCGCGCTAGACGCAATCCTCAGTAGCCCCGCCGCTTCCTCCGCCGGGAGTGTTCCAGCCACGCCACCAGCGCGAGAAGGGAGAGGTCCAAAATCAGGATCAGCACGACGCGCCCTCCCCCTCAGCCGGTGCCGCAGGGCCATCATGGGGCGCCTTAGCGCCCGCTCCCGGCATGAGGCGGTAGACGCTGCTACGCGCCACCCCAAGGCGCCGGGCAACCTCTGCGGGGCCTATGCCCTCGGCCAGCAACGCGGCGATTTCCTCCGGTCCGATGGACGGCTTGCGGCCCCGGTATTTGCCCTCAGCCTTCGCCTTGGCGATGCCCTCGCGCTGACGCTCAAGCATCATTTCTCGCTCCCAAGCGGCCACCCCGCCCAGGATGGTCAGCATGAGGGTTGCAGTGGGGTTGCGTGTGTCCAAACGCTCCCCGCCCATGGACAGCACGACCAGCCCCACCCCGCGCGCCTTGAGGTCCGCCACGATGGTCAGGAGTTCCTGTGTGTGTCGGGCCAATCGGTCGGGCTTGGTCACAATGAGGGCATCCCCGTCGCGGACGAACCCCAAGGCTTCCTTGAGACCCGCGCGGGGCGCCACGCTGGACACGCGCTCAGAGAACACGCGCTCGCATCCGGCGGCACGCAAGTCCCGCTCCTGCGCCTCTAGCCCTGCAACCTGATCCGTGGTCGAGGTTCTCGCGTAGCCGACAAGCATGGGGGCATCCTCCGTCCGATTGGGGTCTGGAGGTTATCGCCCATCACGTCCGATAATGCAATGCCTATTTCAATCGGACGCACCCGGCATGCCATTGCATCCGGCATCGGACGTCCGGCTAGACCTTGGCCTAATCGGACACACGGAATGCCAACCTGAAACACACGCCGCAGTGTGTGACAGACGAGTATTATAGACGGGAATAGCTGGCTGTTTAATTAAAGGTCAGACCAATGGTCAGCAATTGGGACGCCATTATACAGATTTACTGGAATTGTCTTTTGCAATTCGGCGCGTTTCGCGTTCGATACCCACTACGATGCCCTCGATCATTTGCGCCAAATTGTAGAAAGTGGCCGTCGCCGGCTTTCCACCCAAGAATGGAGTCTCTCCGATCTCTAAAAATGCAGTGACGCTGAGGTAGTGGCGCGACTGTGCGGCTGAAGGGGTTCGAGCGTAGATGAACTCGTCGCGCGTTGCATTCCACTTACGGTCCAAACGAATGCCGTCCGAAAAAACTCCGCGACTGATCGTCATGTCACCGATTTGAACGCCCAAGCGCACGAGCTTCCTATGGTTCACGACATTCCGGAGCTTGTTGAGGGCCCAAATATCCGCATTCCCTCCCTTTTCAGGGTGTGGATGCAAAGCGACGAGATAGTCGCGCATTTCCTCGACGGGGTGGCAGGCCGAAGCAATGGTGCCGTTTTTCTTGCGTTTCACGGCGTCGGACTTCACGCCATCCGCGGAATCCCCGAATGGAAACTTGGTAGTTGTCACATCTTCATGGCCAAGCATAACGGCGCTTGCGTAGACAGCGTGATCTAAGGTGGATCTCAGAGCGTTCACGGCGTCGTAGGCGACAACGGTCACGGTGTTGGGGATTGGCTCAACGAACTGGACACCATGGAGGTGCTCATTAGTCTCCGGGTCATGCTTCACGAAGCGCTTGCAGGGATCGCGGTGTAGGAAGGTATTGAAACGCGCTTCCATCTCGTCCACGTGCTCAAGTGAACGTCGTAGAAGCGCGTGCGGACTATCGAACGGGTTGAGCATAACCATCGGACGCAGGTGGGGTGGCAGCACAGAAACCGGAAGGGGGACGCCGTGGTCCGTTTGCCGCCGCACCCGGCGCCAAAGCTCACGGGACTCCCACCCTGTTTCCGACCCACCCCCCTTCGATTTCGAGAGGCTTCAAAAGCCGGGTCTAAAGCCCCCGCTCTAATACCGGATTGCCCGTTCTCGTGGGTGGCCTGGGAAAAATCGACGCCAGACAGACCCACCCCTGCCGCAAAGCCCGCGCAGGGAACCCCCTGGGGTGCTTCGGGTGACAAAGGGGACCCCACGCGTAGGGACGGGGGGGCAGTTGCAGCCCCGACCTGTCAGGTGTTTGTGTCGTCTACGTAAAGATGTGATAGGTCCACCTCGGGGAACACCAAGAGGGCCAGGGTAGCGGCCACCTCTTTGAGGCCCGGCCCCTTGTCGTATCGCGTGCTCCCCTCTCCGCCTCCCCCGGAGTGCCCCATCAGGAACTCCACATGCCGTGCCTGCTGGCCGTCCCTGATGATGTCCCGCAACCGAGTGTTGGCGACGTGGCGGAATGCGTGCATCGCGACACCTGGGCGGTAGACCCCGACCTTCTGCCGGTAGTAGCCGAAAGTCCTGGTAAACCGGGGGCCGCGCTTCCGGTCCTTTCCCTGCGGAGCGAGGTCAGGAAACAGAGGGTCATCCGTGTTTGGGGCAATCTCAGTGACGTAACGGAGGAACCCAAGCCGGATGAGCATGGGGTGGAGGGGCAGCGCGCGGGTTGCATTGTCGTTCTTGAGGGTCCGCGCGGCCTTGCCAGCTTCTTCGTCAGCCTCAGTCTCCACGATGTCGAGGAACCATGTTCCATCGTCGCACCCAACGTCGCGCCTGTAGAGGTCCGCAAATTCCTCCAAGCGTCCGCCGTGGAACAGGGCCAGGATTGGCAGCCAAAACCGCGAGTCCTTGATAATGTAGGGACCGGGTTTGGTGACTTGTGTCAGGTGCCGACCATGCCACACGGGTGACTTGAATAGTGTCGTCAGTTCTTCGGAGGTCCAGGCGTCACGCTGCGCCCTTGCTGGTGCCCCTGCCTTGAGCCGGTGCCTCCCCAGCATGTTTGTGTGGTCTGTCACGGTAATGTGGTCGTGGTCCACAACGTATTGAAAGAACGTGGAGAGTGCCGAAAGGTGCCGCTTCAAGGTCTTCTCTGTCAGGCGCTTGGCCTTGGTGACCTCGGCGCGGGCAATTAGTTCCTCAAGCGACCGGCTCTTGTCCTTGGGCGAGCGGCCATACGAGGAGGGCATCTTGCGCATGGTGTCGAGGAAGCCGGTCAGGTCCCCCCGCCCGTAGGTGTTCACTGGACGGTTCCCGCGCGCCTCCATGAACCTCGTCAACGTCGAGTGTTCCTGCGCCATGACTTGCGCCCGCGTGCCATCCACCTTGGCGCGATGCTCAAAGAACGGGTCCACGAGCGCTGACAGGAGAGGCTTGCAGGGGGCTTCGGACGCACCGGGCGCCGCCGCAACGGGGAGCGCAGGGACCGCCACATGGACCTGAGCCGGTGCCTCTGCCGGTTCCAGCACCAGAGAAACCCCACCCCGCGCCCGCGCTGCGGCATCCTCATAGACCGCCAAGTCAGCCTCAAGGACCCCCATGCCTACCTCCCAGCGCCGCGCTTGCGGCAGGCTGTGACGCTCCATCAGCCGGTTCACAGTGGAGCCGACCCGGTTGGGATCGCGCTGGGCAATCTCGTCCCGATAGACAGAAATGTGTTCCTCAAGGACGCTCAAGGGGTAGCGGGATAGTGGCACCCCGCCATCCGGCTCACTGCCAAGCCGCATCTGCCGCGCCAGTTCGTCCCGGAGGTAGTCCCGGACGATTGCCGCGATGTCAGGGGGAGGGGATAAAGGCTGCGTCATACGGACCTGTTCAACCGCAAGTGCGAAGGTCCGATCTAGCACCGAAGCGAGGGAGCGCGCCTCTAGGAAACTGCATGTTCGGAGGGACACCGCCACCTGCCGCCGTGCGCTCCCAGGGAGCACCCTGCGATAGTAGAAAACCCCATCCTTGAGGGTCAGGTGTGAGGGAGTTGTGAGGGTTCGCGCCACGGTGGGGCCTCGCCGCTTGGCCGCGTGCGAAAGCCCTTCGGTTTCAAGCGTCTAGGAACGCTGGCTGGGGGACCTGGATTCGAACCAAGGATGCCCGGGTCAGAGCCGGGAGTTTTACCGCTAAACTATCCCCCAAGCGGCGGGATCGGCGAGTTAGCACGGTGGGATTTGGTGCGCAACCGCGCGGGGACGCAAACATGCGCGGGTCGCGCATTCGGTGCTTGCTCTGGCGGCGATGGGCGACAAAAATACATGCCCTCAGTGTGGATGGCCATGACGGACATCGAACCTTCCGTGCCCGACGCGCGACGTTCCGGAGTCTGCGATTTTGACGGATCGCCGTCCGCCGAGTTGTCGCGGGCGTATGCGGCGATCGACCTGGGCACCAACAACTGCCGGCTGCTGGTGGGCACGCCGGCGGGCGAGGGGTTTCGCGTGATCGACAGTTTCAGCCGCACTGTTCGGCTGGGCGAGGGCTTGGAGGACACTGGGCGGCTGGGCGAGGCGGCGATGGACCGGGCCATCGCGGCGCTGCAGGGCTGTGCGCAGCGCCTGGCGCGGCGGCCGGTTCGCGCGCTGCGGGCGGTGGCGACCGAGGCGTGCCGGCGGGCCGGGAACGGTGCGGCCTTCCTGGCGCGGGCGCGGGCGGAAACGGGGCTGCCGATCGAGGTGATCTCGACGCGGGAGGAGGCGGAGCTGGCGCTGGAAAGCTGCACGCCGCTGCTGCGCGGGGAGGCGCGACGGGCGCTGCTGTTCGATATCGGCGGCGGTTCCACCGAGCTGTCCTGGGTGCGGCTAGGCGATGCGGACACCGGCGGGGTGCCGCGGCTGATCGGCACCGTGTCGCTGCCGCTGGGTGTGGTGACGCTGGCCGAGCGCTGGCCGGATGTGGCGGACACCGAGGACGGGTTCGAGGCGATGGTGAACGACGTGGTGCGGCAGTTGCTGCCGTTCGAGGCGGTGCACCGCATCGCGCAGGAGGTGCGCCAGGGGGGCGTGGTGCTGCTGGGCACCTCCGGCACGGTGACTACGCTGGCGGGCATTGCGCTGGACCTGCCGCGTTATTCGCGGGCGGCGGTGGACGGGACGGTGCTGGACGGCGAGACGGCGGATGCCGCGCTGGAAGTGCTGCGCGGCCTGGGGCGGCGCGGGCTGGAGCAGCACCCCTGTGTGGGGCCGGAGCGGGCGGAGTTCGTGCTGCCGGGGTGCGCGGTGTTCGCGGCGATCCACCGGCTTTGGCCGGCGCGGCAGGTGGTGGTGGCCGATCGCGGGCTGCGCGAGGGGATGCTGCTGCGCATGATGCGCGCGCCGCGCCGGGGCGGGCGGGCGGCCACGCCGACCCATATGGGGCTGGCGGGCGCGGCGCAGCCGGCGTAAGGGGCCGGGATGGCAAAGCAACTTCCCCCTCGTGTTGGCAAAAGCGCTCCCCACAAGGCGGTGGCAAAGTTGGCTTCTGGCAAGGCCAATGGAGGCAAGGCCAGGGGTGTCGGGGGTAAGGCCGTCGGGGGCAAGGCCGTCGGGGGTAAGGCCGTCGGGGGTAAGGCGGTGGCCCGCAAGGTCATGGGCAAGGCGGTGGCCGGCACGGCGGGGGCCAAGCCTGCGGCCCGCAAGGGCGCGTCGGCGGGAGCAGCCGCAGCGGCCGACAAGCCGGCCAAGCTGGTGGTAAAGCCGACCCCGGGCAAGGCGCCGGCCGGCAAGAAGAAGCGCTCCGGCGCCACGCGCGGGCTGACGGTGATGGTCCGCACCGGCCGCGGGCGCACCACGGCCAGCCAGGAATGGCTGAAGCGCCAGCTCAACGACCCCTATGTGGCCGCGGCGCAGGCGCAGGGGTGGCGGTCGCGCGCGGCGTTCAAGCTGATCGAAATGGACGACCGCTACAAGCTGATCAAGCCGGGCATGCGGGTGCTGGACCTGGGGGCGGCACCCGGCGGCTGGTGCCAGGTGGCGAAGAAGCGCGGGGCGGGGCAGGTGGTGGCGCTCGACCTGCTGCCGGTGGATTCGATCGCCGGCGTGACCATGCTGCAGGGCGATTTCAACGACCCGGACATGCCGGCGCGGCTGGAGGCGGCGTTGGGTGGCAAGGCGGACCTGGTGCTGTCGGATATGGCGCCGAACACCACCGGGCACAACGCGACCGACCATCTGCGCATCATCGCGCTGGCCGAGTTGGCGCTGGAGTTCGCGGCGAAAGTGTTGGCGCCCGGCGGCACGTTTGTGGCGAAGGTGTTCCAGGGCGGATCGGAGAAGGAGATGCTGGCGCCGATGAAGTTGCTGTTTGCCTCGGTTCGGCACGTCAAGCCGCCGGCCAGCCGTAAGGAGAGCAGCGAATTGTATGTGGTCGCGACCGGGTTTCGCGGGGCCGGCTGATCGTCGGCTTGCGCACGCCGGCCCACATTCATCTCATGGCCGGACTCCGCTTGCTTCGATGCCGCCATGAGATTAATGAGGGCCGCCAAGGTTGCGGAAAGGTCCGGCCATGGCACCCCCTGATTCCCATTCGTCCCCAGCCTCCGGCTGGCCTGCTACCGGAGCAGGGAATGCGTCGCGCATTGCCGAGGCGCTGGCCTTTGACGACGTGTTGCTGGTGCCCGGCTATTCCGAGGTGCTGCCCACCCTGGTGCAGACCACGACGCGGCTGACGCGGATGATCCGGCTGAACATTCCGCTGGTATCCTCGGCGATGGATACCGTCACCGAGAGCGGCATGGCCATTGCCATGGCCCAGCACGGCGGCATCGGGGTGATCCACAAGAACCTGGAGATTGACCAGCAGGCCGCGCAGGTGCGCCGGGTGAAGAAGTTCGAATCGGGCATGGTGGTGAACCCGATCGCCATCCACCCGGATATGTCGCTGGCCGAGACCCGCGCGCTGATGGCGATCCACAATATCAGCGGTTTTCCGGTGACCGAGCGCGAGACCGGGCGGCTGGTCGGCATCCTGACCCATCGGGACGTGCGCTTCGCCACCGACCCCAACCTGCGCGTCTATGAGCTGATGACGCGGGAGAACCTGGTGACCGTGCGCGCCGAGCATGCCGCCCAGCATGCGCGTGATCTGCTGCACAAGCACCGCATCGAGAAGCTGCTGGTGGTGGACGACCAGTATCGCTGCGTCGGGCTGATCACCGTGAAGGACATGGACAAGGCGCAGGCCCATCCGCTGGCCAACAAGGACGAGCTGGGCCGACTGCGCGTTGCCGCCGCGTCGGGTGTGGGCGACGAGGGGCATGCGCGCAGCGAGGCGCTGATCGCCGCCGGGGTGGATGTGGTGGTGATCGATACCGCGCATGGCCATTCCCAGGGCGTGGTGAAGGCGGTGGAGCGCATCAAGAAGCTGTCCAACGCAGTGCAGGTGATCGCCGGCAATGTCGCGACGCCAGAAGGTGCGCAGGCGTTGATCGATGCCGGGGCGGATGCGGTGAAGATCGGCATCGGGCCCGGCTCCATCTGCACGACGCGCGTTGTGGCGGGCGTGGGGGTGCCGCAGTTCACCGCGGTGCTGGAGACCGCGGCGGTGTGCCGTGCGGCCGGGGTGCCGGCGATTGCCGATGGCGGCATCCGCACCTCGGGCGACATCGCCAAGGCGATCGGGGCGGGGGCGGATGCGGTGATGATGGGCAGCGTGCTGGCCGGGACCGACGAGGCACCCGGAGAAGTATTTCTGTATCAGGGCCGTAGCTACAAATCCTATCGCGGCATGGGAAGCATGGGGGCCATGGCCCGAGGCTCTGCCGACCGCTATTTTCAGCAGGATATCAAGGACATGCTGAAGCTGGTGCCCGAGGGGATCGAGGGGCGCGTCGCCTACAAGGGGCCGGTTGCCGCGGTGATTCACCAGATGGTGGGTGGGCTGCGCGCGGGCATGGGCTATACCGGCAGTGCCACGATCGCCGATTTGCAGACGAACGCCCGGTTCCGCCGCATCACCAATGCCGGGCTTCGCGAGAGCCATGTCCACGACGTGGCCATCACCCGCGAGGCGCCGAACTACCGGCAGGACTGAGGCGCATCGGCGTGCGACATTGCGCGGCGTGCGGCGCCCTGGCCATTCTGGAGCCGCTCGTCCGATGACCCCTGCTGCGCGGATCGCGTCGGCGATCGAGTTGCTGTCCATGGTCGAGGCTGCTTCCCGCAAGCCGGCCGATGCCGTGGCGAATGCGTTTTTCCGCGACCGCCGTTTCATCGGCTCCGGCGATCGGCGTGCCGTGTCCGACCGCGTGTGGTCGGTGATGCGCGCGCGGCGCCGGCTGGGCTGGTGGCTGGAGCGGGCGGGGGTGGAGGTGACGCCGCGGCTGCTGGTGGCGGCGAGCCTGTTCCTGGAGGGCTGGACGCTGGAGGGCGTGAAGCAGTCGTTTTCCGGTGGGCAGTTCGGGCCGACCCATCTCTCGACGCCCGAGGCGGTGGCGCTGAAGGCGCTGGAGGGGCACACGCTGTTCCACCCCGAGATGCCGGAGCCGGTGCGGCTGGAGGTGCCGGACTGGCTGGTGCCGCATCTGCGCGCGCGCTTCGGCGATGCACTGGATTCGGAAATGGAGGCGCTGGGCCAGCCGGCCTCGCTCGACCTGCGGGTGAATCTGCTGAAGGGCACCCGCGAGCAGGCCGTCGCTGCATTGGCCGGGGAGGGGATCGCCGCGGTGGCGACCGAATTGTCGCCCTGGGGCCTGCGGGTGGAGGGGCGGCGGCTGGTGACCACGGGGCCGGCTTTCCAGTCCGGGCTGGTGGAGATCCAGGACGAGGGCAGCCAGCTTGTGGCGCTGATGGTGGGTGCCGCGCCCGGCATGCGGGTGGCTGATTGGTGCGCGGGGGCGGGCGGCAAAACTCTGGCACTGGCCATGACGATGGATAACAAGGGTTCGATGGTGGCCTGCGATGTCTCCGAGCCACGGCTGGAGGGCGCGGTGCGACGGCTGCGTCGGGCCGGGGTGCACAACGTGGAGCGCCACTTGATCGCGCCGGGCGATAAATGGGCCAAGCGCCGCGCCGAGAGTTTCGACCGCGTGCTGGTCGATGCGCCCTGCACCGGCACGGGCACGTGGCGACGCAACCCCGATGCGAGGTTGCGCCTGGCGGAACGGGACCTGGCGGAACTGGTGCCGAAGCAGGCGCAGATCCTGGCGGCGGCGGCGCGGCTGGTTCGCAAGGGCGGAAGACTGGTCTACGCTACCTGCTCGGTGCTGGTGGAAGAGAACGAGGCGCAGGTGCAGGCGTTTGTGGCGGCCCATCCGGAGTTTTCCGTTGTTCCTCTGGCGCAGGCCTGGGGCGGTCCCGGCACGCCGCCGGGCGAGGGCGATTTCCTGTCGCTGACTCCCCGCCGGCACGGCACCGACGGGTTCTTCACCGCGGTGCTGGAGCGCGCCGCATGATCACCATCCGCCGCGCCCGGCTGTCCGACGCTGTGCCGATCGCCGCTGTGCATGTGGCGGCGTGGCGCAGCACCTATCCCGGCATCCTGCCGGACGCCTTTCTGTCGCGGCTGTCGGTGCCGCGCCAGGCGGGGCACTACGAACGGGCAATCCGCGCCGGCGCGGGCGTGCATGTTGCCACGGCTTCGGGCATGGATTTGGGGCCGGAGGGCGGGCCGCCGCGCGTGGTGGGGTTCGCCACCAGCGGGCCGGCGCGTTCGCCCCAGGCGACGGAGATGCTGGGGCAGGGCGAGATCGAGACGCTGTATGTGCTCGACGACTGGCGCGACCGCGGCATAGGCCGGCGGCTGATGCGCGCGGCGGCGGGGCATCTGGCCTCAATCGGCTGTGCCAGCGCCTTCCTGTGGGTGCTGCGCGACAACCCAAGCCGCTGGTTCTACACCCGGCTCGGCGGCAAGCCGGCGGCCGAATCGCTGACCGAGGTGGGCGGGCAAGCGGTGCCGCAGACCGCCTATGTGTGGTCGCCGCTCGACAAGCTGGTGCAGGCGACCCAGTCCGCACCCTGACCTTCGGCTGCGGCGAGGGGGAGGTTGGCGGCGCGGCACTTGCGGCGCGGCGGCGGGCGTGGTGCAACGCCCCGCACCGCAGCATCAGGTGCTTCCATGCCACACCCCACCACCGACCGTGTGCTGATCCTGGATTTTGGCAGCCAGGTCACGCAACTGATCGCGCGCCGCCTCCGCGAGGCCGGTGTGTATTGTGAGATCTGGCCGTTCAGCGCCGACCCCGCCCGCATTGGCGCCTACAATCCCCGCGCCATCATCCTCTCGGGCGGCCCGGCCAGCGTAACCGAGGGCGATTCGCCCCGCGCGCCACAGATCGTGTTCGAGCGGGGCGTGCCGGTGCTGGGCATATGCTATGGCCAGCAAACCATGTGCGCGCAGCTCGGCGGCGAGGTGCTGGGCAGCGAGCACCGCGAGTTCGGGCGCGCCTTTGTCGATGTCGCCGCCGAATGCGACCTGTTTGAAGGTGTCTGGGCCCGAAACGCACGCGAGCAGGTGTGGATGAGCCATGGCGACCGCGTCACCAGGCTGCCGCCCGGTTTCCGCGCGGTCGCCACCAGCGAAGGCGCGCCCTTCGCCGCCATCGCCGACGATGCCCGACATTTCTACGGCGTGCAGTTCCATCCCGAGGTGGTACATACTCCGCACGGCACCGAGCTTCTGCGCAACTTCGTGCTGAGGGTCGCCGGCTGCAGCGGCAGCTGGACGATGGCGAGCTTCAAGGACACTCAGATCGCAAAAATCCGCGCCCAGGTGGGGCAGGGCAAGGTGATCTGTGGCCTGTCCGGCGGGGTGGATTCGTCGGTGGCCGCGGTGCTGATCCATGAGGCGATCGGCGACCAGCTGACCTGCATCTATGTCGACCACGGGTTGATGCGGGCCGGGGAGAGCGAGGAGGTGGTTGGCACCTTCCGCGACCGGTTCAACATCAAGCTGGTGCACCGCGATGCCAGCGACCTGTTCCTGGGCGCGCTCGACGGCGTGACCGATCCGGAGGTGAAGCGCAAAACCATCGGCCGGCTGTTCATCGAGGTGTTCGAGGAGGAGGCGGCGAAGATCGGCGGCGCCGATTTCCTGGCGCAAGGCACGCTTTATCCTGATGTGATCGAGAGCGTGAGCTTCACCGGCGGGCCATCTGTGACCATCAAGAGCCACCACAATGTCGGCGGCCTACCGGAGCGGATGCGCATGCAGCTGGTGGAGCCGCTGCGCGAGCTGTTCAAGGACGAGGTGCGGGTTCTGGGCCGGGAGCTGGACATCCCGGAGGCCATCGTGGGGCGCCACCCCTTCCCTGGGCCGGGCCTGGCCATCCGCATTCCCGGCGCGATCACGCGCGAGAAGGCGGATCTGTTGCGCCGGGTGGATGCCATCTATCTGGAGGAGATCCGCAACGCGGGGCTGTACGACGCGATCTGGCAGGCCTTCGCGGTGCTGCTGCCGGTCCGCACCGTCGGCGTGATGGGTGACGGGCGCACCTACGACATGGCCTGCGCGCTGCGGGCGGTGACGAGCACTGACGGGATGACGGCGGAGTTCTATCCGTTCGACATGGGGTTCCTCGGCCGCGTGGCGAACCGGATCGTCAACGAGGTGCGCGGGGTCAACCGCGTCACCTACGACATCACCAGCAAGCCGCCCGGCACGATCGAGTGGGAGTAGAAGCCGCCGACCCGTGCGACCAAGCTACCGTGAAGGAACAACGGCTCCCGCGAGGTCAGGTCGCCGCCTGGTTTCGTCTGCGCCGATTCAGCCCGAGGGCCAGAAGCCCAGCTCCGAGCACCAGCGCACTGGCCGGCTCCGGTGTCTCGACGGCAGTATTGGTTGCCTGCGTTACAATGATGCTCTCCGCGTCGTTGGTCACGACCCGCTCGGCCGCGCCACCGGGCAAGCCGCGGAGGACATAGGATTGCTGTGCTGCATTGCCAGTGCCGTTATCCACAAGCGACAGGGACACGGTGTAGCGAAAGTAGCTACTTAGGTGGTAGCCCACCGAGTTATATAGGAAGATGAATTTCTCGAACTCGGAGCTGCCGCCGGCGGCCAGGTAGCTATTCACATCAGCGTAGGAAATCCGCACGAGCACATCTGAAGTGTCGAAATCGATCAGCTCCATCTTGATCCCGAAAGTGGTGGTGGGCCCGTGCTTCATCGCGAATACGCCGCCATCGAAGGAGATGTGGGGCGGATCGGCAAAGAAGGTCCAACTGGCGGGTGTGTCAGCGTCGATCGTCGTCTCATGCGTCCCTACCCCGGTGGTGAGGTAGAAGGTTGCGGCTGAGGAGGGCGCGGCGGCCAGGCCCAGCGCGAGTACGGCAGCAAAAGCTGCTTGCAGAATCCGCATGATGATCGTTCCTTTTTGGAGACGTTCGCTCATCGCGTCCCATGTATGAGCAAATACACAATTATTGTGCATACACATTTATCGCATAACATCACTGAATTTACAAGAGCTGACGGTGAGCCATGCAAACTTGCGCTCGGGACCCTGGTCGATACCGTACGGAATACGTACGAAAATCCTGTTTCGGCGGGCCATTGGGCTAAGGTGTGCCCACGAATGCGCATGGCCCGTCGCATGCCCGCCCATGCTATGCACGGCATTGCGCCGCATACCGGCGCAGGCCGGCTTGGATGGGGAGAACGACAGGGTGCGATCGCGGGGGTGGATCGTTGGCCTGCTTTTCGGCGCGCTCGTTTGGGCGTCGATGGCCCCGATGGCACAGGCCGATTCGTCGAAGGCGAACGATCCCGGGCGGGCCCTGGCGTGGGAGGCGTGCCTGTCGCCGGCCCCTGCACCGTCCTGGGTCGGAACCTGCGCGGCCGCCTTCGGCCTGGGCGGCTGGAGCGCGCAGGAGATGGCTACCCTCCTGGGCTATCAGGGGCGGGCGCGGCTGGTGGCGGGTAAAGTGGCCGAGGGAATGCGGGTGTTGAACCAGGCCCTGGCGCTGGACCCCGACGCGGCGGTGGCGCTGCTCGTCCGTGGACTGTTCCTGGTCAAGAGCGGGGATTTCGCCGACGGCGTGCGCGACTTGACGGCGGCGCTGCGGGTGATGCCGTACGAGCCCGATGCAATGAATGCGCGCGCCGTCGCCTATGTCCGGTTGGGCCGGATGCCGCAGGCGATCGCCGAACTCGGCACCGGGCTGGCGCGGTTTGCGGACCACCCGATGCTGCTGCACAACCGCGCCAACGCCCTGCGCGACAGCGGCGCCGTGGAGTCCGCGCTGGCCGACTATGACCGGCTGATCCTGGTGCACGGCCGCAGCGCCCCGGCCCTGACCGACCGCTGCCTGGCGCGGCTGGTGCGCGGCGACCTGCGGATTGCCGAGGCCGATTGCGCGGCGGCGGAGGCGATGGCGCCCGAGGACCCGGGCATCATCGAGAACCGCGGCCTGGTGGAACTGCGCTGGAACCGGCCCGACAAGGCGCTGGCGCATTTCAACCTGGCGCTGTCGATCCGCCAGGACCTGCCGTGGTCCCTGTTCGGCCGCGGCGTCGTGCGGCTGCGTCGCGGCGATGCCGCCAGGGCCGGTGTGGACATCCGCGCCGCCCGCGCGCTCGATCCCCGGGTGGCCGAGGATCTCGCGCGCTTCGGCATCCGGCCGTAGCGGTCAGGCCAGCGCCATCTGCGGATTGGCGCCGGCCAGGGTGAACAGCGCCCCGTGCGGGCTCGCCGGCATGTTCGCGTATTCCTGGACCAGCGCCTTGTATTCGGCGGCCACCGGGTTGGGCGTGCGGTCGAGCGTGTACAGCCCGCAGCCGTTCACCCGCCCGCGCCGCCGCGCCAGTGCCACGTCCCAGTCCACCTGGTCGATCAGGCTGTACCAGGTGAAGCCCAGAACGGGGATGCCGTCCTCGCGCAGCCGCAGCACGTTGAACCACTGCTTCCACAGCCAGCCCGGCCCATCCTCGGCATGCAGCACGTTGGTTTCGGTGTGCATGATCGGGCGGCGGTAGCGGTCGTAGTATTCGCGGCCGAGCACGTAGAAGCCGAGCACGTCCTCCACCGGAATGCGCCGGCCGGTGGCGGTCACGATGTGCTCGTTGCGGCCGTAGTAGTCGATGCCCAGCACCTGGTGGCCGGCGCGCGGGGTGGTCATGAACCAGGCATATTCCGCCGGTGTCAGCCCGCTGTCGAAGGCGAAGGCGCGGGTTTCGGCATCGAAGGGCCGGGCGTAGAGCAGGTCGAGCGACATGAAGCGGTGCGCGTTGAACGCCGCCGTCTTGGGCGAGGCGGTGGTGCGGCCCTCGTGCACGAACTCGGCACTCTCGCTCGGGATGATGATGGCGTCCGGCCGCACCTCGGCAATGGCGTGGGAGGCGAGGATGTTGGCGGCCACCACGTGCTTCAGCGCGGTCACGAAGCCCTCGTCGGTGCGCATTTGCTCGTTCCACAGCCCGTCCTTGGCGCTGATGCGCGCGGTGACGTACATCTCGTTGACCGGCGTGTAGTGGCGCACCCAGGGATAGCGGCGGGCGACCGCGCGGGCATAGGCGGCGAAGTGCCCGGGCAGCTCCGGGTTCTGGAAGTTGCCCAGCCAATCGGGCACGCCGAAATGCATCAGGTCCAGGATCGGGATGATCCCCAGGCGCTGCATCTCGGCCATCGCCAGGTCGGCGAATTCCCAGTCGTACTCGCCGGGGCCGCGATGGACGATGTGGTAGGGCAGGCCGTAGCGCAGGAAACGCAGGCCCAGTTCGCGCACCAGCGCCAGGTCCTCGCGCCAGCGCGCATAGTGGCCGCATTCCTCCAGCAGGTCGCGGCGGATGCGCCCATGGGCGATGGTTGGGTTGGAGCACTCGATGCCGGTGGCGAACAGGAAGCCGCCGGTGCCGGAGGCCGAGCTGCCTGAACCGGATGCTTGGCCCCCTGTTCCAAAGCCGCCCGGCAGTTGCGGTGCGGCTGGCATGCCAGCCCCCTTGGTGAAGGCCTGAAGAAATCCCTGGTGTCCCATCGGTCGCCTCAGATCGGGTCTCAGCGGGGTGGTTGGGCGGCGTCCCGCATACGTCCGTGGCGCTATATGTCACGGAATCGTGTGATGAAAGCGGCAAGTTTACGGAATGAGGGTGGCAAGGTCGATTATCGTCGCTCGGGCGGCGTTGCACGAATGAGACCCGAGGGGAGCCGCGTTTGGAGTCTTTCGTGTCCAGATTCCGCGCCACGGTCCCACATCCGTGAGACTCGGCCTGTCACGGCCAGATCGTGGCACTCCGGCATCGCAACGGTTGCCGCGCACGCCTGGTCATGATGATTTCGTATTGGTCATCTCCGCGCTATCTGCCGCAGTGCGCGCACAATCCCTGCGAGACCAGGGTCGCGCCCAGGTGACCGCCGTCGCCGAGCGCGCCGGTGGCCCAGTTCGCGGTCGTAGCTGCGCGGGCCCAGCAGCCGGTATGCGGCATCCCACAGCACTCGGCCGAAGCGCCAGGGCAGCGGTGGCGGTGGCGACTGCCGCGGCCAGCTAGGCGCCCAGGACCAGCAGCAGCCAGCCTTCGTCCGGCACCTCAGGCGTCGTCCACGACGCCATCCGGTCGCCCTCGCCGCATGGGCCCGGCGCAATCTGCCGCGCCGGGCCTGCCGGCCGCTATTCCGCGGCGCGGCCCTTGTTGAAGTCCGGCACGTTGGAAGCGGAGGCGGAGGTGGCGATGCGCGGGGAGTTGGTGAACTTCAGCGCTTCTTTCGCCGCGTCGTTCTCCTCGATGTTGGTCAGGATCGCCTGCTTGGCACGCTCGAAATAGGTGCGGTTGTTGGCCACGAAATCGCGCGACTTGCGCAGTTCGGTCAGATACCCATTGATCTCCGGCACCACGTAGCGCGCCACCATGTCCCACGAGCGGAAGGTGTTCTCCGGGCTCGCCCAGTCATGCACGAAGCCGATCACGGTGCCGAAGCCGCCGCTGGCTTCCAGCACGCTCTTGATCTTTGCCACCAAGTCGTCGGGCGTGCCGATGGTGGCCACCGCGCCGTCGCCGAAGGCGGTGCGGTCGACGGCCTCGTCGGCGCTGGAGAACGGCGGCTTGGTGCCGGGGTTCTGCAAGGTGCCGTGGACGTAGTCGTTGTGGTGGCGCATGAGGCCCGGGCCGGCCTGGCGCCGCGCCTCCTCGCGCGTCTCCGCGATGTGCCAGTTCAGCAGCACGCGCCAATTCTTCCGGTCCACCGTCTGGCCATGCTTCTTCGCCGACTCCTCGGCAAAGCCCCACTGGGTCGGCAGCGCCGTGAGCCCCTGGCTCGACAGCGAGCCGATCGAGATCACGCCGGCGCCATACTTGCCGGCCAGTGTCATGCCGGAGGGGGAGGTCTGCGAGGCGACGACGAATTCCATGTCCTCCTGCATCGGCAGAAGCTGCAGCGCGGCATCGTTCAGCTCGAACCAGTCGCTTTTGCAGGTGACGCGCTCGCCCTTCATCAGCCGCTTGATGATGCCGATCCCCTCGTCCTGCCGCGGCCGCTGCACCATCGGGTCGATGCCCAGCACATGCGCGTCCGACGCGAGCGCGCCGGGGCCGGAGCCAAAGATCGCCCGCCCGCCGCACATCCAGTCGAGCTGCACGATGCGCTGGGCGACGTGGAACGGGTGGTGGTAGGGCAGCGAGACCACGCCGGTGCCCAGCTTGATCCGCCCAGTGCGCTCCGCCGCGGCCGCGAGGAACATCTCGGGCGAGGCGATCATCTCCCAGCCGGAGGAATGATGCTCGCCGCACCAGAACTCGTCGTAGCCGAGCTTGTCCAGATGTTCGACCAGCGCGATGTCGCGGCGGAACTGGAGCATCGGATGCTCGATCACCGGATGGTGGGGTGCCAGAAAGGCGCCGAAGCTAAGGCGGGCCATAGAGGTCTCCTGGATCTGGATGGGCAAAAGGGCATCGCCTGCCCGCCGCGGTATGTTCTCCCGTGGAGCCTAGGTTCCGGGCGGCGACGCGGCAAGCGGCGCGGCGCGGGTTTGCCCTGGCGGTGGCGCGAACAGGCACCGGACCAGGATCTCGCGCAGCATTGCTTCCTCTTGCGCAGCATCGCCCTGCGGCAGATAGGGCAGGCGCCCGGTGATCAACAGGTCGGCCATGCCATGAACCAGCGCCCAGGTGGAGGCCACCATGGCCCGGCCCTGCGCGCTGGCCTGCGGGCCGTCGCCGAGCGCCGCGGCAACATCCCCCACCAGCTGGTCGAATGCGGCTCGGGCCGCCGCGCACAGGGCCGGATTGTCATGGTCGGGCCGGTCGGAGGCGAAGATCAGGCGGAACAGGGCGGGGTTTGCGCGGGCGAAATCGATGTAGCCCAACCCGGCGGCGACTAGCTGTGCCTGCGCGTCGGGCGTGGCCCCCTGCTTGTGCCGCGCCTGGGTGGCGAGAAACCGCGTGTAGCCGATGGCGGCGAGCGCGGTCAGCAGGCCACGCGCATCGCCGAAGTGATGCGCCGGCGCGGCATGGGACACCTCGGCGCGCCGCGCGCAGCCGCGCAGGGTGAAGCCCTCCACGCCATGCGCGCGCAACTCCGCCTCGGCGGCATCGAGCAGGGCGGCGCGCAGGTCGCCATGGTGGTAGCGATCCTTGGCGGTGGGGCGTGCCATGCGGCCTCCTGGCGTCATCGGCGATCTTCTCGCGCATCATGTTGACATTGGCAAGATTTGCCGGCTACGACCGGTCTTGACAGTGAAAAGATGGAGGGGACGATGCCATTGGACGACCTGTTCAGTCTGGCCAACAGGCTGGCGCTGGCCGGCTGGGCCGCGCTGGTGCTGGCGTTGTGGGGCCCGCGCTGGCTGATGCTGGCGGGCGGCCTTGCGCTGCCGGCACTGCTGACCTGCCTGTACACCGGCCTGGTTCTGGGATTCTTCGCCAGCGCCGAGGGTGGCTTCTTCAGCCTGGACGCCGTCGGCCGCCTGCTCTCCGGCCGCGAGATGCTGCTAGCCGGCTGGCTGCATTTCCTCGCCTTCGACCTGTTCGTCGGCGCCTGGCAGGTCCGCACGGCACGGCGGGAGTCCGTGCCGCGCCTGCTGGTGGTGCCGTGCCTCGCCCTCACCTTCCTGCTTGGCCCCGCCGGGCTGCTCGCCTTCCTTGCCCTCCGCGCCGCCATCCGCGCCACCCGCACCCCGGGCAATGCGGGAATACCGGCATGAGCCCGCTCGCCCAGTTGCGCGCCCTTCCCTCCGCCGAGCCGATCTTCGCGGCCGGCGGGCTGTTCCTGCTGTTCCTCGCAGCCCCGCTCCTGGCCGCCGCCTGGCTCGACCCGCGGAGTTTTAACGGCATCAACATCTGGATCAAGCCGCTGAAGTTCGCCGTTTCGATGAGCCTTTTTCTGCTCACTTTGGTCGCCATCGCGCCGCTGCTGCGCCCCGAATTCGTCCGCTCGCGCGGCTATCGCATCTATGCCGGTGTGGTGCTGGCGGCGATCGGCTTCGAGATGGCGGTGATCATCGGCGCCGCCGCGCTGGGCACCGCCTCGCATTTCAACGTAGCCACGCCGCTGGCCGCTGCGCTCTACACCGCGATGGGCATACTGGCCGTCGTACTGACCTCAGCCTCCGCCGTCTATGCACGGGCGCTCTGGCATGCCGGACGCGGCCGGACCTGGCCGGTGCTGCATGACGGCCTCGTGCTAGGCCTGGCCCTGGTGCTGCCGCTCACCTTGGTGACGGCCTTCACGCTTGGCGGCAATGGCGGCCACTGGGTTGGTGGCACGCGCGGCGATGCCGGCGGAATGCCGTTGTTCGGCTGGGCCCGCGACGGCGGCGACCTGCGGGTGGCGCATTTCTTCGCCACCCACGCGATGCACTTCATCCCCGCCGCCGCGATCCCCGCCGCGCTGTTGCTCGGCCCCGCGCGGCGCTGGCCGGCCTGGTTCGCCGCCGGCGGGCTTGTCGCCCTTGTCGCCTTCACCTACGCCCAGGCGTTGCAGGGCCGGCCTTTCCTGGCCTGACAACCCTCGGTCTGTTTGCGCTACTATGCGTTCGGAATCTTTACCGGAAGGCACCATGGCCCAAGGCGTCACCATCCACGGCATCAGGAACTGCGACACCATGAAGAAGGCCCGTGCCTGGCTGGAGGCTCATGGCGTCGCCCACGCCTTCCACGACTACAAGAGCGCGGGCATCGATGCCGCAACGCTACAAAGCTGGGCGGCCGAGGTCTGCTGGGAGGCGCTGCTGAACCGCGCCGGCACCACGTTCCGCAAACTCCCCGAGGGCGACCGCCAGGACCTGACCGAGGCGAAGGCCATCGCGTTGATGCTCGCCCAGCCAGGCATGATCAAGCGCCCGGTGCTGTCCGGCGCCGGCGCCTTGATGGTGGGCTTCAAGCCGGAGGCCTACGCCGCCCGCTTTGGCTGAACCCGCTTCGCCTGACCCCGCTTCCCTGCCCCCGCACCTCCTGGGCGTCACCCATTCCGGCACCGCGGGTTCCAACCCGCCCAGCGCGCCTGTAGGTTGCGGCCAGCCTGGCCCGGGGGCGACTCCACGGCCGCAAAAACGCTTGTGATGGAGACCGCCATGGACGCCCCCACCCCTACCAGAAAGGCCCGCGGCCGCCTTTTCTTCGCCAACCCCGGCCCCACCAACATCCCCGACTCCATCCTGCACGCCATCGGCCACGTCGCCGTCGACTTCCACGACCCCGACTTCATGAAGATGTACGACGAATGCTGGGAAGGCATTCTGCGCATCATGAAGACCACCCAGCACATGTTCATGTACACCGGCTCCGGCCATGCCGCCTGGGAGGCCGCCCTGGTGAACACGCTCTCCCCCGGCGACACCGTGCTGATCCCCGAAACCGGCGCCTTTTCCCTCTCCTGGGGCAGCATGGCCGCTGATCTCGGCATCGAAGTGCAGAAGATCGAGTGCGACTGGCGCCAGGGCGTTGACTTCGCCGCCATCACTGCCGCGCTGAAGGCGGATACGGCAGGCAAGATCAAGGCCGTCTGCGCCGTGCAGAACGAGACCTCCACCGGCATGCACCTGCCGATCGACCAGGTCCGCGCCGCCATCGACGCCGCCGGGCACAACGCGCTGCTGATGGTCGATACCATCTCCTCGCTCGGCTGCATGGAATTGCGCATGGACGACTGGCGCCTCGACGTGGTCGTTGGCGGCAGCCAGAAGGGCCTGATGCTGCCCACCGGCATGGCCTTCACCGGCGTGTCGGACAAGGCGATGAAGGCCGCCGAGACCTCCACCATGCCGAAGCACTACCTCAACTGGAAGGCGATGGCCGCGCGCAAGCAGCGCAGCTTCATCGGCACCGTGCCAACCAACCAGTTCTACGGCCTGCGCGAATCCGTCCGCCTGATCGAGGAGGAGGGGCTGGAAAACGTGTTCGCCCGCCACACCCGCCTCGCCCGCGCGGTGCGCGCCTGCGTGCGCCATTGGTCCGGCAACAACGGCCCGCAGCTGTTCTGCACCAACCCGAGCCGGGAATCCGACAGCGTCACCGCCATCCTGATGCCCGAGGGCTTCGACGCCGAGGCGATCCGCAAAACCACAATGTCGCGCTTCAACGTCTCCCTTGGCGGCGGCCTGTCCAAGCTCGGCGGCAAGGTGTTCCGCATCGGCCATCTCGGCGACCTCAACGAGCCGATGGTGCTCGGCACGCTGGCCGCCGTGGAGATGGCGCTCACAATCAACAACGTGCCCCACGCCCCGGGCGGCGTGGCGGCCGCGATGGCCAGCCTGACCGCCGATTCCTGACGGCATTGCCGGGCCAGCTTCCATCCGGGCGTTCCTGCAAGGGAACGCCCGATGCCTGAGGACAGCAAGCAACACCCGCCGCCGACGGTCGCCGAGCTGTTCTGGGGCTTCCTGTCGATCGGCGTCATCGGCTTCGGCGGCGTCCTGCCCTGGGCGCGGCGCATGATGGTGGAACAGCGCCGGTGGCTCACGCCGGCCGAGTTCACCGACCTGCTGGGCCTGTGCCAATTCCTGCCGGGGCCGAACATCGTGAACCTGTCCGTGGCCCTTGGCAGCCGATTCCGCGGAATGCCCGGCGCGGTCGCCGCCGTGGTCGGGCTGATTTCCCTGCCGATGCTGATCGTGATCTCGCTCGGGACAATCTATGCCGCCTACAGCGACTACCCCGTGGTGGCGCGCGGTGCGACCGGGCTTGCCGCCGCCGCCTCGGGGCTGGTGGTGGCCACCGCTCTCAAGATCGCAGCCCCGTTGCGTGGCCGCTGGCTTGGCCTGGCCATCGCCGCCGCGGTGATCGTGGCGATCGCCTTCCTGCACCTGCCGCTGGTGCCAACCATGCTGATCATGGTGCCGGCCTCGATCCTGCTGCACCGGTTCGCCCAATGAGCGACGGGGCAGGGGGCGCGGCGCTGGACCTCGCCGCCGTGTTCGGCCAGCTGTCGCTGGTCTCGATCGGCGGCATCAACGCCGTCCTGCCGGAATTGCAGCGCCAGGTGGTAAATCGGCACGGCTGGATGACCGACGGCGACTTCGCTGCCCTGTTCGCCCTCGCCCAGGCCGCGCCCGGCCCGAACATGCTGGTTTCAACCTTGATCGGCTGGCACGTCGCCGGTCCGCTGGGCGCATTGACCGCGACGGCGGCGCTGGTCGGACCGTGCGCGCTGCTCACCTGGCTGGTCGCCGGCGCCTGGCACCGCTTCCGCGATCGCCCCTGGCGGCTGCTGGTTCAATCCGGCCTGACCCCGGTCACCGCGGGCCTGGTCGTCGCGGCGGCGATCGTGCTGTCCGCTTCAACGGCCATCTCGCCCGGCCACCTGGTGCTCACCGCGGTGGGCGCGGCGCTATTATCCGCCACTCGGCTGCATCCGCTCTGGGTGCTTGGCGCGGGTGCGACGCTTGGCGCGGTCGGGGTGGTCTAGTTCAGGAGCAATCAGCGCAGCGAGCGCTGCGGTGCATCGATCGACAGGGTGGTCGAACCCGCCGGCATCACGCGCGCCGACCATGCCTCGGCCACCTCGGAATAGCGGCGAACGCCCTGGCCCGGCGTCGGAGAGGCCAGGTTGTTGGCCACCATCACCCCCTGGTCCGGCCGGTCGTAGATGAAGCCAAAGGTCGGGTACACGCTGCCGAAACCACCGCCGGGCAAGGAAACCTGCACCGCCGACCAGTCATTCGCAGGCGACACGTCGATCACCGGCACGCTGCGCGCCACCCGCCCCTTGCCGGCGCCGCCGGGCCCAGCCCAGTTGGCGTGGTCCACCTCGATCGTGCGGGAGTCAACCACTCGCGCCACAACGGCGACATGGCCCAGGCGCATCCGCTGGGTGGAGCGGAAATTGAGCACGCTTCCCGCCTCGGGCTGCTGGCCGCGTTCATAGGTGCCGGAGGCCGATGACCACCAGGCATGGGCATTGCCCTTCACTTCCATGCCGGTCGCGGCGCGGGCGAACGGCACGCAACTGATCCCGCCCCACTGCGACACGGCGAAGGAAGAGGCCGCGACGTGCGATGACGCAACGAGGGCCTTGGCGGTCTTCGAATTGCCGGTCTTGCGCGTGGCAGGCACCTGGGTGCGCTGCTTGCCGCTCTGGGCGATCGCGGCGTGCGGACGGGGCGCGGGCAGGGCGGCTCGGGCAGGGCTGGCGGGCGGGCGGCTGGCCACGGGGCGCCCCGATGATGCGCGCGTCTCCGCGTCACTGTTTCGGGCCGCCTGCGCCTCAGACGCGCCGAGCCCCACGATGCAGAGGGCAGCAAACGCCGCGGCAGAGCAGGTGGCGATGATGCGGTCGGCCAGTCGCATGCGGTGGCTCCTTGAGGGTGGGGTGCGCATGCGTCTCGGCTAACAAGTGCGTTACGTGCATGGCAACCCGGGAAAGCCCGAGTCGCAGGACAGTCATGCAATTTTGCTGGATGCGCCTTTAGGAAACCTCCAGTTTCAGGATGAATTGCCTATTCACGTCAACGTGACCTGTGTTGTTGCAAGAATGTCAGTTACATGTTGTAAAATAGTCACAACAAATCACGGGCGCTCAGGGCGGCCATCCCGCGGCAGATGCAATGTCGCCATGTCGCCATGAATCGATCACGGCGCGTCCCATTGGAACGCGCCGTGAAATAACTCGCAATAGTTAGTGATTCGGTTACTTGCAGGCGGTAACCATGATCTCCACCAGCAGCCGCGGATCGGCCATGTTGGCCTCCACGCAGGCGCGGGCCGGGGCGCCGCCCTTCGGCAGCCACGCAGTCCAGATCTCGTTCATCGCATCGCGGTCGCGAATGTCCTTCACCCAGATCTGCGCCTGCAGCAGCCGGGTTTTGTCGGTCCCGTGCGTCTCCAGGATCGCGTCGATCTGGTCCAGAATTTCCTTGGTCTGGCCCTTGATGTCCTTGCTGGTGTCCTTGGCCGTGCAGCCCTGTAGATAGACGAAGCCGTGGTATTCGACCGCCTTCGACAGGATGGCGTTCGGATCGGTACGGATGATCTTGCTCATCGTGGGTTCCCCCCAGGTGATGGTGACGACGCTGGCGCCCCGGTTCTACGGTCCGCCCGCCACGCCGGCAAGCGTCCCGCTGCCTTGACCGCATCATCCGACGCAATGATCAGCCTGTGCCACTATGCGAAGGCCCGGCCGATGACGGCACCGCACGGCTCTTCGGCGCGCCCCTTGTCGGTCGGGACAGTCGAAGGCAATGTGCGGCGCGGGCACACTGGGGCCTGGGGTCTGCGCCATGCGGCCCTGCCGCGCACGGGGCTTTGACGGGGCATCCCTGCCCATGCCGACGCGACCTGATGCCGATGCGACACCTGGAAAGGACGACTGCATGCGCCTCGCGATCCTGAAGGAACGGTTCGCGTTCGAGACTCGTGCCGCAGCCACGCCGGAAACAGTGAAGAAGCTCGCCGCCCTGGGCCTCTCCGTGGCGGTCGAGGCCGGCGCAGGCCTCGGTGCGGCCATTTCCGACACGCAGTATGCTGAGGCCGGTGCCGAAATCGCCGCCACCGCGGCCGCCGCCCTGTCCGGCGCCGGCATCGTGCTCGCGGTCCAGATGCCCGGCGAGGCCGAGCGCGCCCTGATTCCCCGCGGCGCCCTTCTGGTCTGCATCGCCAATGCCCTGGCGACCCCCGATATTGTCCCCGCCCTGGCCGCCGCCGGCATCGACACGGTGGCCATGGAACTTCTGCCGCGCATCACCCGCGCCCAATCGATGGATGTGCTCTCCAGCCAGGCCAACCTCGCCGGCTACCGCGCCATCGTCGACGCCGCCGGCGCTTTCGAGCGCGGCTTCCCCATGATGATGACCGCCGCCGGCACCGTGCCCCCCGCGCGCGTTTTCGTCCTCGGCGCCGGCGTCGCGGGCCTGCAGGCCATCGCCACTGCCCGCCGCCTCGGCGCCATCGTCTCGGCCACCGACGTCCGCCCCGCCGCCAAGGAGGAGATCAAGTCGCTTGGCGCCAGCTTCGTCGGCGTCGAAGACGAGGAAACGGCGGCCCAGAAGGGCGCCTATGCCGGCCAGATGAGCGAGGCCTTCCTGCGCAAGCAAGCCGAGTTGGTCGCCGCCACGGTCGCCAAGAACGACATCATCGTCTGCACGGCCCTCGTCATGGGCCGCCGCGCCCCCACGCTCCTCACCGCCGCCATGGTCGAAAGCATGAAGCCCGGCAGCGTCGTCATCGACCTCGCCGCCGAGGCCGGCGGCAACTGCGCGCTGACCGTCCCGGGCGAGGCCATCACCACGCCCGGCGGCGTGAAGATCCTCGGCTACCGCAACTGGCCCGGCCGCATCGCGGTCGCCGCCACCGCCCTCTACGCCCGCAACCTTCTCACCTTCCTGACCGGTTTCTGGGACAAGGAGTCCCAGGCCCCCAAGCTGCCGGAAACCGACGAGATCATCCGCGGCACCCTGCTCACCCGCGGCGGCGCCGTGGTGCACGCCCAGTTCCAGCCCAAGGCTGCGGCCTGATCCACCTCACTCGGCATCCGACCCTCCCGGAGAACGACCGATGACCCCCGCCCAGCTGGCCGACCAGGCCGCGAATGTCGCGCAACGTGCGACAGACCTTGCGCTCAACCTGCGCGCCTACGCCGACGCCGCCGGCCCCATGGCCGAGGCGGTGCAGCCATTCATCTTCCTGCTGGCCATTTTCCTGATGGCCTGCTTCGTCGGCTACTACGTGGTCTGGAATGTCACCCCGGCGCTGCATTCCCCGCTGATGGGCGTCACCAACGCCATCTCCAGTGTGATTATCGTCGGCGCCATGCTTGCCACGGGCCTGGCCGACAGCGGGTGGGCCCGCACCTTCGGCTTCATCGCCGTCATGCTCGCCGCAGTGAACATCTTCGGCGGCTTCGTGGTCACCCAGCGCATGCTGTCGATGTTCAAGAAAAAGCAGTGAGGCGATAGACGATGTCCGCAAGCCTCACCTCGGCGTTCTACCTGGTCGCCGCCGTCCTCTTCATCCTTGCCCTGCGCGGCCTCTCGCATCCGGAAACCTCCCGCCGCGGCAACCAGATGGGCATGCTCGGCATGGCCATCGCCATCGGCGCCACCCTGCTGCAAACCGGTATGACGGCCTCCGGCTTCGGCCTGATCCTTCTCGCCTTGGCCATCGGCGGCGGCATCGGTACCGCGCTTGCGCTGCGCATCCAGATGACGGCGCTGCCCCAGCTGGTGGCCGCCTTCCACTCCCTGGTCGGCCTGGCCGCCGTGTTTGTCGCCGCCGCCGCCCTCTACGCCCCTGAATCATTCGGCATCGGCCGCCGCGGCGATATCCACGCCCAAAGCCTGATCGAGATGTCCCTGGGCCTGGCCATCGGCGGCATCACCTTCTCCGGCTCCCTCATCGCGTTTGCCAAGCTCCAGGCACTTATGAAGGGCAACCCGATCACCTTCGCCTACCAGCACCAGATCAACCTCGCCATCGCGCTGGTCATCCTCGTCCTGGTCATCGCCTTCGTCGCCACCGGCGGCAACGCGGTGCTGTTCTGGCTGATTGCCATGCTGGCAATCGCGCTCGGCTTCCTGCTCATCATCCCGATCGGCGGCGCCGACATGCCCGTCGTCGTCTCGATGCTGAACTCCTACTCCGGCTGGGCCGCCGCCGGCATCGGCTTCACCATCGGCAACCTCGCGCTCATCATCACCGGCGCGCTGGTCGGCGCCTCCGGTGCGATCCTGTCCTACATCATGTGCAAGGGCATGAACCGCAGCATCGTCAACGTGCTGCTGGGCGGCTTCGGCACCGATGGCGGCGGCCCGGCCGGTCCCGCCGCCAGCGGAGATCGTTCCGTGAAGGCCGGTGCGGCGGAAGACGCCGCCTTCATCATGAAGAACGCCTCCAAGCTTATCATCGTGCCCGGCTACGGCATGGCCGTCGCCCAGGCCCAGCACGCGCTGCGCGAAATGGCCGACACGCTGAAGAAGGAGGGTGTCGTGGTGAAATACGCCATCCACCCCGTCGCCGGCCGCATGCCTGGCCACATGAACGTGCTGCTCGCCGAAGCCAACGTGCCCTACGACGAGGTCTTCGAGCTGGAGGAGATCAACAGCGAGTTCTCAAGCGCCGACGTCGTCTACGTTATCGGCGCCAACGACGTCACCAACCCTGCCGCCAAGACCGACCCGCAATCGGCGATCTACGGCATGCCGATCCTGGACGTCGACAAGGCCGGCACGGTGCTGTTCGTCAAGCGCTCGATGGCATCGGGCTACGCTGGCGTGGACAACGAGCTGTTCTTCCGAAGCAACACCATGATGCTCTTCGGCGACGCGAAAAAGATGACCGAGGAGATCGTGCACGCCCTTGGACATTGAGGAAGCAAGCAGTTCTTTTTTGGAAAAAAGAACCAAAAAACTTTACTCATTTGCACCCGCATTTAGTGATTCAGCGGGTGCAGACGATCAAAAGTCTTTTTGCTTCTTTTTCTACAGAAAAAGAAGATTCTTCCTTATCTCCAATGCCGGTTCCGCCATCCTCGATGGTGCCCATGGTGCGGCCGGTAGCCACCGTAGCCACCGCCGAAGTAAACCGCCGGTGGCGGTGCGTATATCGGCGCCGGCGCCGCGTAATAGCCATCCACCGGATAGGCAACGCACCCGCCCAGGGCAAGCAATCCAAGGGCGGCAAGGCTGAGGAAAATCCGAGGTCGGGGCATGGCGACGCGCTCCACTGAACCAGGATGAGTGTCGCCGTTGAATGCGGCAGCTTGATGGAAGGCTGCACCCATCCATGCCCCGCTATTGCCACGATGCGCCGCCATCCTGGCGACCGCCTCGGCCGTTTCGCGGAGGTGGAGGGCCCCACATGCATCGCCGCCTCGCTGTCGTGCTCGCCGCCATGCTCCTCGCCGCCCCCGCCCCTGCCTCGGCCCAGGCCCAGGCCCAGGCGCCGGTCGGACGCCTCGCCGAGGCCACCGGCCCGGTCCAGGCCCGCGACGACGCCCGCGGCTGGTCCGCCCTGCCGCGCGGCACGTCCTTGAACGAAGGCCAATCCCTGCGCACCCAGTCGCGCAGCCAGGCCGAACTCGACCTCGGCGCCAACCGCATCGGCCTCGACCCCGACACCGTGCTGCGCATCGACAGCGCCCACCCCGCCGCGCCCTCCTTCGCGCTCAACCAGGGCCGCGCGATGTTCCTGCTGCGCAGCCTGCAGCCCGGCCAGGAAGCCCGCGTCACCACGCCGCGCGCCACCATCGCCCTCATCCAGCCCGGCCTCTACGTGGTCGACGCCGGGTCCGACGGCCGCCCGCTGACCATCGGCGTCACCCGCGGCATGGCCCAGGCAGTCGGCGCCGGCGTCTCGCTGATGATCCCGGCGGGCCAGACCGGCGTGATCGGCGGGACCGACGCCCGCCCCGCCAGCCTGCGCGCCGGCGTCGCCGAGGGCTTCCTCGCCGACGACCCGGCCATGCCGCCGCTGCCACAGGTCGTCCGCCCCGCCATGCGTGCCCCGGCTCCAGGCCAGGCCCAGGGCTACACAGCCTATGCACCGCCCCCGGAGATCGTCGAACTCCCCGGCGGCGACGCCCTGCTGCGCGATGGCAGCTGGGCCGGAACGCCCGACTATGGCCCCGTCTGGTATCCTCCCGTCGCCCCCGGCTGGAGCCCCTACGCCGACCCCTGGGGCGAGCGCACGGCCTGGGGCTATGCGCCGTGGCACTATGGCACCTGGGTCGCAATCGGCCCGCGCTGGGGCTGGCGGCCCCCGCCGCGCCATCACTACCCCTACTACGCCCGCGGCCAGCGCCCGCCCCCGCTGCCGCAGGACTATGGTCGCCCGCCCCCGGCCGTGGCCCAGCCGAACCGCCCCTCGCCCTTCTGGGGCAACCCGCCGCCACGCGGGCCGGACCGCGCCTTCATCCCCGGCCAGCCCCCTGCCGACAACACGGGCTTCCGCGGGGGCCGCCCCTCGCCGCCGCCGGGCGCTCCGCCACTCGTGTCCATCCCCCAGTCTGGGCCCCAGTCTGCGCCACCTGCTGCGCCGCCGCCCGCGCCCCCCCAGCCGAACTTCTGGGGCCGCCCGTCGGGCGGGTCACCGCCGGGCTTCGCCTCTCCCCCGGCCTTCGCCGCCCCGCGCCCCTCTCCGCCGCCCATGATGGCCGCCCCGCCGCCGCCACGCCCGATGCCCGCCCCGGCCCCGGCACCGGCCAGGCGATGCGGCATGTTTGGCAATCCCTGCTGAACCGCCGGCTCACTTGGGTAAGGCATTGCCCGCGCTGGCCCCAGCGCGGGCAATGCCGAGGGGCTACCGGTTGAACGCCAGCTCCAGCCCCGGCACGTTCCACTCCGCCCCGGTCCAGTCCAGCTCCACCAACTGCCCGATGCCCGAAAGCGTCACGTAGGCGCGGTCCAGCCCCGCGCCCCCGAAGCAGATATTGGTCGTCATCGGGTCGCTGAACCGCACCACCCGCAGCACCCGCCCATCCGGCGCGATCACCGTCACGCAACCCGACACCAGGGTCGCGACGCAGATGTTGCCCGCCGCATCCACCTTCAGGCTGTCAAAGCGCTGGAACCCGCCCAGCCCGCACACGAACCGTCCGCCATGCGGCGCCGTCGCGTGTTTCTTCGCCACCCCCGGCGCCTCCAGGTCGAATGCCCACAGCCGAGCCGACTCCGTCTCGGCCACGTAAACGGTCTTCCCGTCCGGCGACATCCCGATCCCGTTCGGCGTCAGCAGCCGATATGCCACCTCCACGATCGACGACCCGTCCGGCTTGGCATAGTAAACCCCGCCCCAGTCCCGGTCCCGCGCCCGCGTCTTGCCCAGGTCGGTGAAATAGAACCCGCCCGCGGCGTCGAACACGATGTCGTTCGGCCCGCGCAGCCGATGCTCCCCGCACCTGTCGTACAGCCGCGTCACCGCCCCCGACACAGGGTCGATCCGCTCGATCCGCCCGGTTTCGTAATCAGCAGGTTGGAACCCGGGCCGCAGGATGTCGCCTTCCTCGTGCCACTGGAACCCGCCGTTGTTGCACACGTAGAAGGCGCCATCCGGCCCCACCGCCATGCCGTTGGGCCCGCCCCCCGGCGTTGCCAGCACCCGCGCCTCGCCACCGGGCGAAACCACCGTCACGGTCCCGCGTGCAATCTCCACCAGCGCGACCGAGCCGTCCTTGAGCCACACCGGCCCCTCGGGAAAGCGCAGCCCTGTTGCCATCACGCGCATCGTTCTCTTCTCCGTCTGTTTCGTGTCAGGCGACACGATGCAGCAGGTCTTCGCCCGCCGCCAACCGCCGCACATTCTCCGCCGCCACCACGAACGCCCGCTCGAACGTCCCCGTCGTCACCCAGGCGACATGCGGCGCCACCACCACGTTCTCCAACGCAAGCAACGGGTTATCCGCCGCAACTGGCTCCTGCGCAAAAACATCCAGCCCCGCCGCCGCGACATGGCCAGAGCGAAGCGCCGCCACCAGCGCCCCCTCGTCCACCAGCCCGCCCCGCGCGGTATTGACCAGCACCACCCCCGGCTTCATCCGCCCCAACGCCGCCGCATCGATCATCCCGGCGGTCTCGGCCGTTTGCGGCACATGCAGCGACACCACATCCGTCTCCGCCAGCAACCCATTGAGATCCCGATATTCATACGGAACATCCCGAGGCCCCCGCGCCGTATAGATCACCCGGCACCCCAGCGCCGCCAACACCGGCGCCAGAACCTGCGGCACCGCTCCGAACCCCACCAGACCCACCGTCCGCCCGCCCAACTCGCCCAGCCGGTCCTGCACCGCCCCTGGTGTCGCCCATCGCCCCGCCCGCAGCCCGGCATCGAACTCCGGCAACCGCCGCAGGCACGCCAGCATCAGCAGCAGCGCCATCTCCGCCACCGCCCGCGCATTCACCCCCGGCAGGTTGCAGACAGCAACGCCCCGCGCCGCGGCAGCCGCAAGATCAATGGTATTCACCCCAACCCCGATCTTCTGGATCAGCCGCAACCGCGGCGCCGCGGCGATCATATCCGCCGTGCACCCCTGCAGGACATGCCACAGCACATTCACCTCGGGCAGCGCCGCGAACAACGCCTCGTCATCCCGCTCCGCCACGAACCGCACCGACAGGCCGGGCAGGGCGTCCAGCCGCGCCTTCAGCGCCGGCCCGGCATCGTAGTGCAGCAGCACGTTCATGGGCGGGACCGCCCCAGCATCCCCCCGCCCGCAAACCGCGCCAGCGGCCCCAGCGCCTCCTCGATCCGCAGCGCCTCGTTCCACTTCGCCATCCGCTCGCTGCGCGCAAAACTCCCCACCTTCAGCTGCCCGCACCCCCAGCCGATCGCCAGGTGCACGATCGTCACATCCTCCGTCTCGCCGGACCGCGCCGACACGACCCCCGCGTAACCCACGGATTTCGCAGCCTCCCACGCCTCCTTCGTCTCGGTCAGCGTGCCGCGCTGGTTCGGCTTGAGCAGCACGGTGTTCGCCGCCCCGCGTCCCGCCGCATCGCGCACCCTCGCCGCCTCCGTCACCAGGAAATCATCGCCCACAATCTGCAACCGATCGCCATAGGCCTTTGTGAACGCAACAAACCCGTCGAAATCATCCTCCGCCAGCGGGTCCTCGATGGAAACGATCGGATACCGCTCGATCCATCGCCCCAGCATCTCGCACATCCCGTCACTGTCGAGCTCGCGCCCTTCCAGCCCGAGACGATACCGCCCCGCCTTGCCGAACTCGCTCGCCGCGATATCAAGCGCAATCGCCACCTGCTCCCCGGGCACGAACCCCGCCCGCTCGATGGCGCGGACCAGCATCTCCAGCGCCTGCTCGTTGGTCGAAAACGCCGGCCACCAGCCCCCCTCATCGGCCACCCCCTGCAGCAGCCCGGCCTCCTTCATCAACAGGCCCGCGTGGCGATACACTTCCGCCGTCCAATCCAGCGCCTGCGCGAAATTCTTCGCCGCCGGGCACACCACCAGGAAATCCTGGATATCCACCCGCCGCCCCGCATGCGCGCCGCCGCCGAAAATCTGGATCTGCGGCAGCGGCATCAAGTCGGCATGCTCCCCGCCGAGATGTCGATACAACGGCTTGCCCGCCTCGGCCGCCACCGCATGCGCATTGGCCATCGACACCGCCAGGATCGCATTGCCCCCCAGCCGCGTCTTCGCCGCCGTCCCGTCGAGCTGGATCATCGCTCGGTCCAGCCCCGCCTGGTCGGAGCCATCGCGCCCCAGCACCTCCTCGGCGATATCGTCGTTCACGGCCGCCACCGCCTGCGTCACGTCATAGCCGCCGAACGCCGCCCCGCCATCGCGCCGGTCCAGCGCCTCGCCACTCCCGGTCGAGGCGCCCGCCGGCGCAATCGCCCGCCCCACGGCCCCGCCCGCGAGCATCACCTCCGCTTCCACGGTCGGCCGCCCGCGGCTGTCCCACACCCGGCGGCCATGCACATAGACGATCTCTGTTTCGCTCATCGGGCGAGTTCCTCCTGCCAGGCGCGCCGCACCTGCACCAGCCGGTCCACGGGATCGGCCAGCAACGAACGGCCCACCCGGCGCACCCGCTCGCGCGCGGCATCCGTCGTGATGTACTCGACCGGCGACTTCCCATCCACCCGCGCCAGAAACAACCCCGGCAACAGCCGCGCCGCCCGCCCCTCCAGCGCCGCCGCCGGCTCCCAGTCCACCGCCGCCAGATACGCCCCCGCCAGCGCGTCGAAACACGCCAGGAACCCCGTGCGCGCCGCCGGTGTCCACAGGCATTTCAGCAACAGGTGGTTCAGGCAGAACGCCAGGTCGAACGCCGGATCGCCCCACCAGGCGCATTCCGCATCCAGGAACACCGGTTGCCCAATGCCCCCCTTGGCGGGCCCTACCAGGATGTTCTTCGGGCTCACATCGCCATGCACCAGCGCCCGCCGGTTCGCCTGCGTCGTCGCCACCAGCCCCAGCAACGCATCGCGCAAATCCGGATGCCGCGCCGCCGTCGCCACCAGATACGGCTCCAGCCGGATATCATAGAAGATCGCATCCGTGGAAAACCGCCCCGGCACCGACGCATCCCGCGCCGTCACCGCATGGATCCGCCCGATCCGCGCCCCCACCTGGGCCGCGAACCCAACATCCGTCACGCCGTCGCGCAATAGCCCCTTCCACAGCGGATAGTCCGCCGCCGGCAGGAACGCCATCGCCAGCGCCCCCGCCGCCTCGTCCTGCCCCAGCAGCGTCGGCACCGCACCAGGCACCGCGGCACCCGCCACCCGCATCCACTCCGCCTCGAACCGATTGCGCGACACCGGCGCCCGCCAATCCGCCGCCACCTTCAGCTTGCCCAGCGCCCGCTTGACGCACACCGCCCCGCCATCCAGCTCGATCCGCCAGATATCCGACGACACCCCGCCGGTCAGCTGCTCCCCCCGGACATCCTCCGGCACAGCCAGCCCCATGCGCCGCAACGCATCGACAAGTTCCGGAGGTGGCGCAATCCCGCTCATCAGGGCATCCTGTCCCCCGTCGTCATGCGAGGCAACGGGGGCACCATGGAAACGATCGAAGCCGACTACGTCGTCGTGGGCGCCGGCTCCGCCGGCTGCGTCGTCGCCGCCCGCCTGTCGGAAGACCCGAACGTTCGCGTCGTCGTGCTCGAAGCCGGCGGCAAGGACAGCAACATCTGGATCCACGTCCCGATCGGCTACGGCAAGACCATCGTCGACCCGTCGGTGAACTGGATGTACGAAACCGAACCAGACCCCGGCGCCAACAACCGCAAGCTCTTCTGGCCGCGCGGCAAGGTCCTCGGCGGCTCCAGCAGCATCAACGGCCTGCTCTACGTCCGCGGCCAACCCGCCGACTTCGACCACTGGCGCCAACTCGGCAACCAGGGCTGGGCGTGGGACGACGTGCTCCCCTACTTCAAGCGCAGCGAAGGCCGCGTGGGCGCAGGGGACGACAGCCTGCGCGGCCGCGACGGCCCGCTCAGCGTCATCGACTTCGCCGCCCGCTCGCGCCTGTCCGAGGCCTTCGTCGATTCCGCCGTCCAGGTCGGAATCCCGCGCAACGACGACTACAACGGCGCCACCCAGGAAGGCGTCGGCTACTACCAGAACACCATGAAGAACGGTCGCCGCTGGTCCGCCCACCGCGCCTTCCTCGCCCCCGCCATGAAGCGCCCCAACTTGCGCGTCATCACCCACGCCCAGGCCGAACGCGTGCTGATGGCAGGCAAGCGCGCCGTCGGCATCTCCTACCGCCAGGGAAATGAAAGCCACACCGTCCGCGCCACCAGGGAAGTCATCCTCTGCGGCGGCGCCATCAATTCCCCCCAGCTCCTGATGCTCAGCGGCATCGGCCCCGCCGCCCACCTCGCTGAGAAGGGCATCGACCCCGTCCACGACCTGCCCGGCGTCGGCCAGAACCTGCAGGACCATTTCCAGGTCCGCTTCGTCTACAAATGCACCGAGGCCATCACCGTCAACGACATCATGATGTCGCCCGCCCGCATGGCGCTGATGGGCCTGCAATACGCCCTGTTCCGCACCGGCCCGCTCACCGCCAGCGCCGGCCAGGTCGGCATCTTCACCAAGTCCCGCCCGGAGCTCGAGGCGCCGGACATCCAGTTCCACTTCATCGGCTTCTCCGCCGACCGCCCCGGCGAGGGCCTGCACAAATTCTCCGGCTTCAGCCAGAACATCTGCCAGCTCCGCCCCGAAAGCCGCGGCGAGATCCTGCTCAAATCCGCCGACCCGCTCGCCGCCCCCGCCATCCACCCCAACTACCTCACGGCCGAGCTCGACCGCACCGTCCTGATCGACGGCCTCAAGCTCGCGCGCGAGATCGCCAACCAGGCCCCCATCCGCGCCTTCATCGCCAGCGAATACCTCCCCGGCGAACAGGTTCAGACCGACGCCGAGTTCCTCGAATACGCCCGCAACTACGGCGGCACCATCTTCCACCCCATCGGCACCGCCAAGATGGGCCGCGACCCGATGGCCGTGGTCGACGACCAGCTGAAAGTCCACGGCATCGAAGGCCTGCGCGTCGCCGACGCTTCGATCATGCCCACCATGGTCAGCGGCAACACCAACGCCGCCTGCATCATGATCGGCGAAAAATGCGCCGACCTCGTCCGCGGCAAGCAGCTCGCCCGGGCGGCCTGAAGAAAAAAGCAAGTGGCCACTAAGGCACAAAGACACAAAGTAAGTGGGAAGGGTAGGGTGCCCCTCCTTCCTCTTATCTTTGTGTCTTTGTGCCTTAGTGGCCGCTTCCTTGCTTAACCCCACCATCCACAGGCCCAGCAGATGACCATATACTCCGACCTAGGTGTCCCCGAGATCATCAACGCCTGCGGCACCGTCACCCGCCTCTCCGGCGGCCTCATGGCCCCCGAGGTCGCCGAAGCCATGCGCCAGGCCAGCCTCGCCTGCGTGGACATGGTCCAGCTCCAGGCCGCCGCCTCCCGCACCATCCGCGAGGCCACCGGCGCCGAAGCCGGCATCGTCACCTCGGGCGCGTCAGCCGCCGTCCTCCTCGGCACCGCCGCCATCCTCGCCGGCCTCGACCCCGCGAAAATGAACGCGCTGCCCGAAACCCCCGACGGCCGCCGCGACTTCCTCATGGTCCGCAGCCAGCGCAACATGTACGACAAGGCCCTGGTCGTCGCCGGCGCCCGCATCATCGAAATCGGCATCCCCGACCGCTACTCCGGCCCCGGCGTGCGCGACGCCGCCCCCTGGGAACTCGAAGCCGCCATCACCAAGAACACCGCCGGCATCTACTACCTCGCAGGCGCCCAATCCAAACCCAGCCTGCGCGAAATCGCCACCGTCGCCCGCGAACACCGCCTCCCCATCCTGGTCGACGCCGCCGGCCAACTCCCCCCCACCGCCAACCTGAACCGCTACCTCGACGAAGGGGCCGACCTCGTCGCCTTCTCCGGCGGCAAGGCCATCGGCGGCCCGCAATCCAGCGGCATCCTCGCCGGCCGTATGGACCTGATCTCTAGCGCCCTGCTGCAGATGCTCGACCTCGACATCTACGAAGACGCCTGGTCCCCCCCGCCCGAATTCACCCCCCTCCGCCAGATGCGCGGCCTCCCCCACCACGGCATCGGCCGCTCCTGCAAGGTCGGCAAGGAAGAAATCGCCGGCCTCTGCACCGCCCTCAAGCGCTTCACCGCCACCGACGAAACCACGCGACGCAATACCTGGCTCGCCCGCCTCCACCGCATCGCCGACCTCGCCGGCGGCGAAGGCCTGTCCATCGAGCCCAACGCCATCCCCATCCTCGCCGTCAAAACCCCCGACCTCGACTCCGCCATGGCCCTCGCCCGCACCCTGGCCGCCGGCACCCCCCAAATCCACTGCGGCCTCGGCCGCCGCGACGAGGGCATCATTACCTTCAACCCCGTCGCCCTCACCGACGCCCACGCCGACGAAATCGGCCGGCGCCTCGCCACGCGGTAGGCAACACCCTGCCCACACGCCAAACTGCCAAAGACGCCGACAACGGAGGAATCGCCATGGACGGGTTCATGCAGCCAGTCGCCGCCTACATGCTCGACCACAAGACCAAGGGCATGCCCGGCGGCATCCACCCCTTCCCCATGTCCGAGATCGCCGCCAAAGGCTGGAACGTCCTGCGCGAGGACCTCCCCCTTCCGCTCGCCGTGCTGAAGAAATCCGCCATGGACCACAACGCCGCCTGGATGCGCGATTTCGTCGCCCGCTCCGGCGCCGTCATCGCCCCGCACGGCAAGACCACCATGGCCCCCCAACTCTTCGGCCAGCAGATGGACGGCGGCGCCTGGGCCATCACGCTCGCCACCCCGCACCAGTTCGCCGTCGCCCGCGACTTCGGCTTCCAGCGCATCATCCTGGCCAACCAGCTCGTCGGCAAACAGATGATCCGCTTCGTGCTCGACGAACTCCGACGTGATCCCGCGCTGGACTTCTATTGCATCGTCGATTCCGAAGCCAACGTCGCCCAACTCGCCGCCGCCGCCCGCGAAGCCAATATCGGCCGCCCCCTCCAGGTCTTCCTCGAAGGCGGCTGGATGGGCGGCCGCACTGGCGTCCGCGACCTCGAAACCGGCCTGAAGGTCGCCCGCGCCGTGAAGGCCGCCGCCCCCTTCCTGGCCCTGCGCGGCGTCGAAGGCTTCGAAGGCCTCACCCCCGCCGACCGCACCACAGCCGAAACCCAGGTCCGCACCTTCCTCGACATGCTCGTGGACCTCGCCCGCGCCTGCGAAAGCGAGAACCTCTTCGCCGCCGGCGAGGTGATCCTGACGGCCGGCGGCAGCGCCTTCTACGACATGGTCCTCGCCTGCTTCACCCATGCCGGCCTCAAAAGCCCCACCCGCATCATCACCCGCAGCGGCTGCTACATCACCCAGGACTCCACCCGCTACCGCCGCTTCTTCTCCGACATCACCGACCGCACGCCGGACGCCAACCAGGGCGGCGGCCTGCTCTCCGCCATCGAAGTTTGGGCCTACGTCCAGTCCCGTCCCCAGCCCGACAAGGTCCTCCTCACCGTCGGCGCCCGCGACCTCGGCACCGACGACCGCCCCATCGCCGAGACCTGGTTCCGCCCCAACACCAACATGGCCAAACCCGAACCCATCCCCCCCGGCCACCTCGTCACCGGCCACAACGACCAGCACACCCACATGACCGTCCCGGAAAACTCCCCGCTCCAGGTCGGCGACATGCTCACCCTCGGCATCGGCCACCCGTGCCTCACCTTCGACAAATGGCAGGTCCTTGTGGTGGTGGACGACGCCTACAACGTGGTCGGCGCCGTGCGGACGTTCTTCTGAGCGCGCGACAAGGAAAAGAAGAAAGCGGCCACAAAGACACAAAGGAAGCGGGAAGGGGCCGAGGCTGAACAACGATCCGGACTACTCCAACCGCGTGATCGGCATGGCGATCGAGGTGCACCGTCACCTCGGTCCCGGTCTGCTGGAATCCGCCTACGAGGATTGCCTGTGCCACGAACTCACTCTTTCCGGCGTCCCACACGCGCGGCAGGTCTCGCTTCCCGGGCGCTACAAGGGCCTCGATGTCGGCGCCGCCTATCGCCTGGATGTTCTTGTCGACCAGACGCTCATTGTTGAGATCAAGTCGGTGTAGCGTCTCATGACAGTCCACGACGCCCAACTCCTGACCTACCTCCGCCTCAGCGGGTTGCGTACCGGCCTGCTTCTGAACTTCAATCACGCTGTCCTGAAGGACGGCATCAGGCGACTCACGATCTGATGCCATAGCAGGAGTGAAGGCACGGCGCCTTCCCGCTTCCTTTGTGTCTTAGTGTCTTAGTGGCCCCTTTCTTCCTTACCCCCTCTCCACCGCCCCAGGACCCCCGCCCCATGCGCCTCTTTGCCGCCACCCTCGCCACCGAAACCAACACCTTCTCCCCCCTCCCCACCAGCATCGAGGGCTACAGGGAAGGCGTCTGGCTCCGCCCCGGCGAACACCCCAACGACGCCCCGCGCATGTGCACCGCCCCCCTCCTGGTCGCCCGCCAGCGCGCAGCAGCGGAAAACTTCACCCTCATCGAAGGCTCCTGCTTCGCCGCCTCCCCAGCCGGCACCACCAACAAAGCCGACTACGAAACCATGCGCGACGAAATCCTGACCCAACTAAAAGCCGCCCTCCCCCTCGACGGCGTCCTCCTCGGCCTCCACGGCGCCATGGTCGCCCACGGCTACGACGACGTCGAAGGCGACATCACCGAGCGCACCCGCGAAATCGTCGGCCCCAACACCATCATCGGCGTGGAGCTAGACCCCCACTGCCACCTCACCCTCAAGCGCATCCGCCTCGCCGACATCACCATCCTCTACAAGGAATTCCCCCACACCGACGTCGTCGACCGCGCCGAAGACCTCCTCACCCTCGTCCTCAAAACCATCAGAAAAGAAATCCGCCCCACCCAGGCCCTCTACGACGCCCGCCAGATCGGCAGCTACCCCACAACCCTCCCGCTGATGCGCGCCTTCGTCGACCGCATGTCCGCCATGGAAGGCAAGAACGGCATCCTCTCCATCTCCATCGGCCACTGCTTCCCCTACGCCGACGTCCCCGAGATGGGCGGCCGCATCCTCGTCATCACCGACAACAACAAGCCGCTCGCCGACCACCTCGCCACCGAAATCGGCGAGGAGTTCGTCTCCATGCGCGGCCGCACCGCACCCGACTACCTCGAAGTCGACGAAGCCATCACCACCGGCCTCGCCTCCAACGCCTTCCCCGTCGTCATGGCCGACCCCGCTGACAACGCGGGCGGCGGCGCCCCCTCCGACAACACCACCATCCTCAAGCGCCTCATCGAACGCAACGTGCAGGATGCCGCCCTCGGCCCCATCTGGGACCCGATCGCCGTCCGCCTCTGCTTCGACGCCGGCCTCGGCACCACCTTCAACCTGCGCTTCGGCGGCAAAACCGCCCCCACCAGCAACACCCCCGTCGACGCCCAGGTCACCGTCATCGGCCTCAAGCGCGACTGCTACCAGTCCTTCGGCCCCGCCCAGGCCGAACTCGGCGACTGCGCGGCCATCCGCATCGGCGGCGTCGAAGTCGTCCTGGAAACCAAGCGCAACCAGGCCCTCGGCCTTGAACTCTTCCGCAACGTCGGCATCGAGCCCACCGAGAAGAAACTCGTCGTCGTCAAGTCCACCAACCACTTCATGGCCGCCTACGGCCCCATCGCCAAGAAAGTCCTCTACATCGACGCCGACGGCCCCATCCCCCGCGACTACCGCCGCATCCCCTACACCCGCATCAACCGCCCCATCTGGCCACTCGACGCCGAGACCTCGCCGGGGCTGATCCTGTAAAGCAAGCAAGCGGTTCTTTTTTGAAAAAAAGAACCAAAAAACTTTTCCTCCATTTGCACCGTGCCCAATCCCCCTGGCACGGTGCAAAGTCATAAAAAGTCTTTTTGCTTCTTTTTCTTCAGAAAAAGAAGACCCTTCCTGAAAGCCCCCACCCCATGAACCAGAACCCCGTCCGCCAAACCCTCCTAGCCGGCGGCACCACTTTCGGCACCATGGCCTTCGAGTTCTTCACCCCCGGCCTCGCACGAATCCTCGCCGCCGCCGGCGCGGACTACGTCATCCTCGACCAGGAACACTCCGGCGCCGGCATCGACACCATCAAAACCCAATGCGCGCTCGCCCGCGGCGCCGGCATCGTCCCCATCGTCCGCGTCCCCAACGGCGCCAAGGAACTCATCTGCCCGGTGCTGGACGCCGGCGCGCTCGGCATCATGCTCCCTATGGTCGAAACCCCCGAGGAAGCCCAAGCTCTCGTCCAATGGTGCCGCTACCGCCCCCACGGCAAGCGCGGCCTCGCCCTCGGCCTGGCCAACGACTCCTACGAACCCCACCCGCCCCGCGCCGCCATGGACGCCGCCAACGACGCCATCCTCACCATCGCCATGATCGAAACCACCGCCGGCCTGCGCAACGCCCGCGCCATCCTCGCCACCCCCGGCATCGACCTCGGCTGGATCGGCCACTTCGACCTCTCCGACAGCCTCGGCATCGCCGGCGACTTCGCCAACCCCCGCTTCACCACCGCCGAAGCCGAAATCCTCGCCGCCGCCCAGGAAACCAACACCCCCATGGGCTGGCTCGCCAACGACGGCGCCGCCGCCCGCGAAGGCATCCGCAAAGGCTTCCGCGCCCTCTGCCTCTCCACCGACGTCGCCCTCCTGCGCACAGCACTCGCCTCGGAGATCAGCGCCGCGAAAGCCTAGAAAGACGTTCTTTTTTGAAAAAAAGAACCAAAAAACTTTTCTCCATGGCACCGGAGCCAATCACCAAAACACGGTGCAAATGAATAAAAAGTCTTTTTGCTTCTTTTTCTTCAGAAAAAGAAGATTCTCCCTACCCCTGCCGCCCCTCCGCCCGCCGCCACCAAACCCCCACCGCCAACAGCAACCCCAACCCCATCGCCGCCGAGCACAGCACCGCCGCCTGCGGCCCCAGCCGCTCCGCCAGCGCCCCAATCGTCAACTGCCCCACCGGCCCGAACCCGATGCTCACCGTGATCAGCCCCATCTGCCGGCTCCGCACCGCCGGCGGCACCCGCGTCAGCACCAGCGTCGTCTGCATGTTCCCGAACAGCGCCGCCCCCATCCCCCCCAGCACCAGCACCCCGCACGCCAGCCCATACGAAGGCATCTGCGTCATCGCCATGGCGCTCAACAGGAACACCCCGCTCCCCCCCCACCATCAGCGCGCTCGGCCGGCCCCGCGG
>JANPIH010000120.1:0-13912 GCA_031424895.1 Rhodospirillales bacterium | reverse complement strand
GACGCCGCCGCCCCGCCCGCCAGCGCCCCCAGCGCGATGCCAGGCACGATGCCGTGCTGCAGCCCGTCGCTGGTCAGGCTCATCCGCCGCAGCACCAGCAGCACGCCCAGCGGCGGCCCGGCGATCGCCAGCGCCAGGCACCCCGCCAGCGCCCGGCGCATGAACCCCAGCCCGAACGGCGCGAAGAGAAACTCGTGGATCAAGCGGCCTTCCGGCGCCCGGCCCCGGCCGCACCCATGCTCTGCGCCTCGGCCAGCAGCCGCGCCCGCATCCGGTTCTCGTCCGTCAGCACCTCCGCCGTCTTCCCCCCCGCCACCGGCGCCCCGGCCAACAGCAACGTCTCCGGGCACAGGCTTCGCACCATCTCCAGGTCGTGCAGCACCACCAGCAGCGTGCGCCCCTCGCCATGCCATGCGCGGATCTGCGCCAGCAGGTCGGCTTCGGTGCGCGCATCCACCGAAGCGGTCGGCTCGTCCAGCAGCATCACTGGCGCGTCCTGCAGGATCAGCCGGGCGAACAACACGCGCTGGAACTGCCCGGCCGACAGCGCGCCGACCGGCCGATCCGCGAACCCAGCCAGCCCAACCCGCTCCAGCGCCGCCGCCACCCGCCCCGCCAGCCCCGCCGGCGCGCGCCCGAACACCCCCATCGTCGCCCAGGCACCCAACGCCACCACCTCGCCGCAGCTCACCGGAAAGCCGCGGTCCAACGCACTGGCCTGCGGCAGCAGCGCCACGTCGCGCCGTGCCAGCCCGCCCAGGTCGATCCGCCCGCCATGCCCGCTATGCAGCCCTGCCAGGGTGCGCAACAGCGTCGTCTTGCCCGCCCCGTTCGGCCCGACCACCGCCGTCAGGCTGCCCGGCGCGAAGTACCCCGACAGCCCCTCCACCACACGCCGCGCCCCGAACCGGCACGACACATCCTCCAGGATGATCGCAGGCCCCCTCACCACGCCCACCCCACGATCGCCCAGACCACCACGATCGCCACAACGGCCGCGCCCGTCCGCGCGCCCAGCCCGGCGGTCAGCGCCAGCGGGTCGTGCCAAACGTCGCGCAACAGGGCAGCGGCAAAGTGCATTGTTATACCATAACGCACACCGCCCCTTGGCGGCAAACCCGCAGGACGTGATATCAGCGATGCATGAGCAATCCCGTCCTGCCCAACCCGGACACCCGCCCCGCGCCCGACCCGGGCACTGCCCCCGCGCCCGACCCGGACAATCGCCCCGCGCCCGATCCGGACACTCGCCCCGCGCCCGATCCCGATGACGCGGCGCGCGCCTCGCTCCGCCGCCACAAGGCCGTCGCCACCGGCCTCGTCGTCGGCATGGCGGGGCTGACCGTCGGCACCTACTGGCTGCCGCCCGGCCTCGCCACCGAAACGCTGCAGGCCGCCGCCAAGGCCGGCTTCGTCGGCGGCATCGCCGACTGGTTCGCCGTCACCGCCCTGTTCCGCCACCCGCTTGGCCTGCCGATCCCGCACACCGCCATCATCCCGAACCAGAAGGCCCGCCTCGGCCGCGCGCTCGGCCGCTTCGTCGCCACCCACGTCTTCACCGGCCCGGAAGTCGCCCGCACGCTCGACAAGCTCGACCTCGCCGGCATCATCGCCCGCAGCCTCGCCGACCCCGCCACCGCGCGCCCCCTCGCCCAGGCACTCGCCGCCATGCTGCCGAAGCTGCTCGGCACGGTGGAGGACGGCCGCGCCCGCAAGGTCATCACCCGCATCCTGCCGCGCATGCTGGGCGGCCCCGAATCCGGCCGCGTCATCGCCCGCGCCCTGCGCCAACTGGTCGAAGGCGGTCGCCACCAGGAGGTGTTCGGCTATGTCCTCACCCAGGTGAAGTCGATCCTGATCGCCCGCGAGGAAGCCATCCGCGCCGCCATCCAGGAACGCGTCCGCGAACAGGGCGGTCGCCTCGTCGGCTGGGCGCTCGGCGCCACCGTCGCCAGCCGCGTCCTGGGCGTCATCAACGCCGAACTGGAAAAGATGGAGGCCGACCAGTCCGAACTCCGCGCCGCCTTCAACGAATGGGTTCGCCGTGAAATCGCCCGCATCGAGGACGACCCGGCCCGCGCCGCCGAAATCGGTGCCGCGCTGCGCCAGGTCGTCGCCCACGAATCCGTCCGCGCCTGGTTCTGGGATGTCTGGTCGCGCATGCGCATCGCCTTCGAAACCGATGCCGCCAAGCCCACCGGCCGCACCGTGGCCTTCCTGGAGGAGGCGGTCGGCAACCTCGGCACCCTGCTCGCCACCGACCCCGCCGCCCGCGCCCGCCTGCAAGCCACCGCCCAAAGCCTCGTCGGAGGCCTCATCCCCGCCGGGCAGGTCAAGATCGCCGATTTCGTCGCCGACGTCGTCACCGCCTGGGATGCCCGCACCATCACCGAAAAACTCGAACTGCGCATCGGGCCAGACCTGCAATACGTCCGCATCAACGGCACCCTGGTCGGCTTCATCGTCGGCGGGCTTGCCTATGTCGTCCTGCGTGCGACATTCGGTGAAGTGGCCTTTTAAACAGGATTAACCGATGCGCCTCTCCGTGCTCGACCAATCCACCGTCGTCACCGGCCGCTCGCCCGATGCCTCGATCCGCGAAAGCCTTGCCCTCGTGCGCCACTGCGAAGCCCTCGGCTACCACCGCTACTGGGTGGCCGAGCACCACAACTCCGCCTCCATCGCCGGCTCCGCCCCAGAAGTCCTGATGGCGGCTCTTGCCGCCACCACGTCGCGCATCCGCATCGGCAGCGCCGGCATCATGCTGCCGCACTACTCCGCGCTGAAGGTCGCCGAGCAGTTCCGCGTGCTGGAAGCCATCGCCCCCGGCCGCATCGACATGGGCCTCGGCCGCGCCCCCGGCTCCGACGGCCTCACCGCCCACGCCCTGAACCCCAACGCCGGCCAGGCCGCCGACAACTTCCCCGCCGACGTGCGCGACCTGCTGTCCTGGCTCGCCGGCGAACCCCTCGTCGAACGCCACCCCTTCCGCTCGATCTCCGCCCAGCCGCAAGGCCCCACGGTGCCCGAACCCTGGATCCTCGGCAGTTCCACCTACGGCGCCCAGGTCGCCGCCCATTTCGGCCTGCCGCACTGCTTCGCCTGGTTCATCTCCGACGGCCACGGCGCCGCCCAGGCACTCGACATCTACCGCACCGGATACCGCCCCAGCGAACGCTTCCCAACCCCCATGGGCGCCGTCTGCATCTGGGCCATCACCGCCGAAACCCAGGCCGAAGCCGAACGCCTGTTCAGCAGCCGCGCGCTGGCCCGCATCTGGCGCGACCGCGGCATCTTCGCCCCCCTGCCCTCCCCCGACGAAGCCGCCGCCTACCAATACTCCAACGCCGAAAAACTCAGACTCGACCGCCTGCGCGAAGACAGCTTCTGGGGAACCCCCGACATCGTCGCCGGTAAGCTCCGCACCCTGGCGACAGAGCTCCAGGTCGATGACGTCGTCGTGCTGTCCACCGCCCATGATCCCGCAGCCCGGCAGCGCAGCTACACATTGCTGGCGGAGGAAATGGGCATGGTCGGGAAGGACAAAATCGCAGCAGTATAACGAAAGGAAGCGCTTCTTTTTTGAAAAAAAGAAGCAAAAAACTTTTATCCATTTTTTGAGTTCAGCGCCGTGCCATCCATCCACCTGCCAAGATGCTCGACCAGCGAGATCGCAACTCTGCACCTCAAATGAATGAAGTTTTTTTGCTTCTTTTTGTTCACAAAAAGAAGGCCTACGCTCTCTGAAAATAATCCTTCCAACGGCGCATGAATCTGGGATATATTTCCCTCATGCCCATTTCGTCCGCCCCCCCAGCCATGGCCTGCGCCGCACAAGTCGCCTTTCGAGGCGATGTTGTGGTCGCACGCGCGCAGCGTGGCGGCGGGTTGGCGGCGCTGATCCTCGTGTTGCTGGCCCGTTGGTTCGGGCGCGCCGAGGCGGCCTTGCAAGGCTTTCCCGACGATATCGAGGCGTTCGTGCCGCGCGGCATTATTGTGCCCGCGGTCGGCCGCGCGCCGCATGCCGCTTGCGTCGAGGCGGGGCTGGTTCCCGATTGGATTCTGCCCGGCATGCGCAATCGCGGCATGCGTGCGGGCACGGTACCCGCGCGGGTGCGCCGCCGCGCCCGCCCCGCGCGCGCGCCGCCGCACGTGCGCGCCACGCCCAGCCAAAACACCCTCCACTTCGGGGGCGCCAAGCCGCGCGCTATTTAATTACGATATCGCACTGAAACCGTAGGGCGGGCGAAGGCCCGCCACCCCGCTCCTAACGCCGCACCACACCGTACCCTTGCCGCCGCACCTTCCACATGCGCCAGCGGAATGCGCCATAGGCCACCAGCGCGGCACCAATGGCGATCGGGATCATGATCAGCGCCGCCCACAGCACCAGCGCCGCGACGGCGAACGCACCGGCGAGCACCGCCACGACAATGGCGTAGCGCAGCAGCTTCGTCGCCCACGGCGTCGGCGGCGGCGTGCGGAACTGCCCGTCGGGCGTCATGTCCAGCGTGGGCCCGCCGAGGCGGGGTTGGCGAAAGATGTTCGGTTTCATGGTCCCTCCGACGTGGGCTTTCGCGACCGGGGGGTCAAGGGGAATCCGGATTAACCCTTGGTCACCCATCAAGTCTTGCAAACGTATACACAAACGCCTTGATCAATCATGCCCAGTACCGGATTCGACAGGGACGACAGCAGCTGGCCCAGATGCGCCAGGCACGGCGTTGCACACCAAGGAGGTTCGCCACTATGAGCGCCGGCAAGAAACTACCGACCCTGACCAGCGATGAGGCCGCCGAACGCTTCGTCGCCGAAGCCGACCTCACCGAATTCGATCTCTCCTCCCTCCTTCCGACTCACTTCGAGTTCGAGAAGAAGGCCGCCCAGATCCACATGCGCGTGCCGGATGCGCTACTGAAGGCGCTGGAGGCTCGCGCCCGCGCCCGTGGCCTACCCTTTACACGCTACATCCTCCTGTTGATGGAGCAGGACATCTCCGAGAGCTGACCGCCTCCAGTTTGATCTCTCTTCTCTGGTTCGTTACCGTGACATGATGTACGTGGCAGTCGCGAATGAGTTCCCCAACACCTCCCCCCGATGATGACAAGACCGACTTCGCTGTGGGGTTGCGGCTTGCGCCATGCTCCGCTCTGTCGGTGACTCCTTGTCACGCTTCGGCCGCGGCATCCATCAAGGTGCGTCGCGGCCCTGGGACCACGCCCCTTCTCCAGCCGAGCAGGTGCAGGAGAAGGCGGAACAGGAAGACAAGGATAGGACAGGCTGCTCCGGAGTTATCGTAGCCCTGCTGCTCGGTTTTTTGGTTGTCTCACTGTTGTTCTCTTGCATGGGCTTACGTTGACCGTGCCTTCCCGGCTCCTGCAAAGGAGAACCGGGAAGTTATTTAAAGAAATCTTCAGTTCTTGTAGAACCACGTCTCTGGATGCGCTCCGCCCGGCGTGCGGCAATGCTGGGCGATGCAGTTCCGCTCCGGGATGTTGCCCAGCCGGTTGCTCACCAGCCGCACCCCCATCAGCGCCGGGGACTGCCCGACGGTGCCGATCGCGTATTGCTGGTCGATCAGGATCTTCCAGATTTCCTGCGCGGTCTTGATCCGCTCATCGGACTTCATCCCCGCCGCCGAGGCGAACAGCTCCAGCATCTTCAGGATGTTCGGGTCCTCCGGCTTCACCCCCTGCGCACCCCCCGTGGCGAACCAGGTGGCATGCAGCGGCCCCATGAACGCCTCGGTCGGGTCCACAGGGATCGCGTGGCGCGGGAACAGGTACAGCAGCTCGGTGCCGCCGTTGTTCCACACCATGATGTGGTGCTCGTTGTTCTTCACGCGCGTCATCGCCAGGTTCCGCTCGGTGTCGCGCACATCGGCCTGGATGCCGACCTTGGCCCACTGGTCGGCAACCATCTCGCTGATCTTCGGCCACGGCAGGAAGGCCTGCACCGCCTGCACCTGGATGCGCAGCCGCTGCCCGTTATCGGACCGCAGCCGGAAGCCCTGGCTGTCCTTTTTCGACAGGCCGATGCGGTCCAGCATCTCGTTGGCCTGCTTCACGTCATGGGTGGACCACTTCTCGCGCCAGCCGGCGCCGGGGAAATACGGCAGCGACTCGCCGGGTGCGGCCGAACCCGGCGTTGCCACCCCAAGCCAGAACGTCTCGTTCAGCTGCTTGCGGTCGACCGCCAGCGACAGCGCCCGGCGGAAATCCGCATTGCGCAGCCACTTCGCAATCTCCGGATCGCCGTCGAAGCTCTGGTTGAAGTGATAGATCGCGTCGGCCCCGTTCAGCGCGAGGTCGAGCCGCACCTTGTAGTTGCCCCGCCCCTGGTTCTCCAGCAGCACCGGCAGCTTGCCGATATCGATATGCCGCTCCTGCAAATCATACTCGCCGGCCATGGCGCGCAGGTTCAGCACCTCCAGGTTCTCGGCCAACGTCATCACCACGCGGTCGAGATACGGCAGCTGGTTGCCCTCAGTGTCCACCGCCCAGTAAAACGGGTTGCGCTCCATCACCCAGGCCGTCTTGTTGAGCGGCTCCACCGTGCGCCACGGGCCCAGCACCGGCACCGCGGGATTGCGTGTCCAGTCCTTCATGAAGTGCAGCCTGGACAGCCAGTTGTCGAACCCCGCCGCCCGCGCCGCGGCATTCGCCGCATCGACGCCACCGGCATACTTGGGCAGCAGCGGCTTCAGGTAGTGCGCCGGCGCATACGCCCCATGGCTGCGCCCGTTCGACTGCCGCACCGCCTGCCCGCCGCCGATCAGCGTATCGCCGGCCATCAATTCCTCGAACAGGAAGAACGGCACGTCGAACTCGAAGCGCACCGTATGGTCGTCCACCTTCACCATGCGGCCCGGCTTGCCGGCCGGCGTCATGTCCGGGATCGGCGTCGGCACGATGTCCTTGTTGCCGTAGATGTCCTCGAACCAGAAGATGAAGTCCGCGGCCGTCATCGGCGCCCCGTCGGACCAGCGCAGCCCGCGGCGCAGGAACAGGGTGTAGCTCTTGCCGTCGGCACTCTGTTCCCAGCCCTTCGCCAGCGACGGCATCGGCTTGGTGCCGGTATGGTCCACCAGCAGCGGCCGGTCCGACGCATTCAGCCGGTTGCCGTTCTCGTCGTCGCCCGGCCCGGTGAAACCGCGCCGCCAGGTGCCACCATACTTGCCGATCTCGCGCACCGGCTGGATCACCATCAGGTCCTGCGGCAGCCGGTCCTTCACCGGCGGCAGCCGCCCCGCCTGCACCAGGGCCGCCAGCGACGGCGCCTCCTTGAACGCGGTCGGCCACTTCGCCGGGTCGGTGATGATGGTGATGCCCTCGGGCTTGCCCACGAGGCCCGATTGGTCCAGCCCCACCTGGGCCTGCGCTCCAGCCACCGGCGCCAACAGGGCCGCCCCGACCAACAGCGCCGCCAAGCCCCGCGTCATCCGCGCTCGCGTGATCCGCATTTGCTTCCCCATCTGCTTCCCCCCCTGGCCCTGCCAGCAGCCGTTGCAATTTCCGCTGCGGGCAAGGGAACGCCCTTTCGCCCGCCCGGGTCAAGAAACGTGCGTCAGGCGCCCACCACCAGCGTCGTGCCGTCCACGCTGACCACCTGCAGCATCGCATGCGGCTCCGGCACCGGTGTGCCGCTGGCCAGGCGCGCGTTCCACTCGCTGTCCCCCACCCGCACCCGCCCGAGGTGCCCATGGAACTCCACCACCACCGCCTCGCGCCCCACCAGGCCGGAGCCCGGCGTGTTCACCTGCGTCGTCGGCCGCGCCGGGCGCACGCGCAGCCCAATCGTCACCGTCACCGCGGCAAAGGCGGCGAACACCACCACCTGCATCGCGAAACCCAGCGTCACCACCTGCGCCACCAGGCCGGTGCCGAGTGCGGCAAGCCCGATCCACAGCAGCAGCACCCCGGGCGCGGCCATCTCCAGCAGCATCAGCACCAGCCCCGCCACGAGCCAGATGACAGACACCGGCGCACCCTCCCAGCTCATCGCGCATCAGCCCCCGACCGTCGGCACCGACCCGCCCGGGGACCCGCCAGGGCGCGGCATCGGAAGGGGCGGCGCGCGCAGCAGTTCCATCGCCTGTGCGATGCCGCCGGCCATGGCGCTGGCCTCCATCGGCACCAGCACCAGCCGGCTGCCGGGGCTGTCGGCGACCTTGCTGAACGCGGTCACGTAGCGGTCGGCAATGAAGTAGCGCAGCGCCGCCTCGCCGCCGTCATTGGCCGCCGCCGCCACCACCCGGGTCGCCTCGGCCTCGGCCAGCGCCAGCCGTTCGCGCGCCTCGGCATCGCGCACCGCGGCCTGCTGGCGGCCCTCGGCGGCCAGGATCAGGCTCTGCTTCTCGCCCTCCGCCCGCATGATCGCCGCCTGCCGCTCGCCCTCGGCGCGGGCCACGGCGGCGCGGCGCTCGCGCTCGGCGGTCATCTGCAGGTTCATCGCGCGGATCAGGTTCTCCGGCGGCTCGATGCGGCGGATCTCCACCCGGCTGACCTTCACGCCCCAGGGCTCGGTTACCCCGTCCATGATCACCAGCAGCTGCGCGTTGATCCGCTCGCGCGAGGACAAGGCGGCATCCAGCTCCATCTCGCCGATCACCGCGCGGATGTTGGTCATCGCCAGCGTCGACAGGGCACCTTCCAGGTTGGTCACCTGATAGGCTGCCTTCGCCGCCTCCATCACGCGGTAGTAGATCACCCCGTCGACCGCCACCGTCGCGTTGTCCTTGGTGATGACGGATTGCTCGGGAATGTCGAGCACCTGCTCCTGCACGTTCAGCCGGCGGCCGACGCGGTCGATATAGGGGATCAGGAAGTTCAGCCCCGGATGCAGCTCCCGCGTGAACGCGCCGAAGCGCTCCACCGTCCAGATCTGCCCCTGCGGCACCGTCTTCATGCCGGCAAACACGGTAGCAACGACCAACACCAGAACCAGAATCCAGACCAACCCGTATGCGGAGTCCATTTCGTCTCTCCTGCGCGCTTGGCGCGGTTGCACCACCGACAGTAGCATGGCGAAAGAGGCGCGGTAGCCCTGCCCATGCCGTGCTGCCGAACCGGGAGGTATGCCATGAGGATGAAAGCCGCCGTGTTGTGGGAACAGGGCCGCGCCCGCCCCTATGCCGACAGCCGGCCGATGACCATCGAGGAGGTCGAGCTGGATCCGCCCGGCCCCGGCGAGATCCTGATCGAGGTGGCCGGCGCCGGGCTGTGCCATTCCGACCTCTCGACCATCGAGGGGCTGCGGCCGCGCACCCTGCCGACCATTCCGGGCCATGAGGGGGCCGGGATCGTGCGCGCGCTGGGCGCAGGGGTCACGGGGCTGCGCGAGGGCGACCATGTCGTGACCGCCTTCGTCTCCTCCTGCGGCGAGTGCCGTTACTGTTCGCGCGGGCGGGTCAATCTCTGCTCGACCAACAACAAGGCCCGCGCCGACGGCAGCCTGATCACAGGCGGGCGGCGCCTTCGGCTGAACGGCGAATACATCCACCATTATTCCGGACTGAGCCTGTTCGCGCAGTTCATCGTGGCCGCCCGATCCTCGGCGGTGCGCATCGACAAGGACGTGCCGCTGGAACATGCCTCGCTGTTCGGCTGCGCGGTGCTGACCGGCGTGGGCGCCGTGCTGAACACTGCCGGCGTGCAGCCCGGCGGCGTGATGGCGGTGGTCGGACTTGGCGGCGTGGGAATGAATGCGCTGCTGGGGGCGGTGGTCGCGGGTGCGGAGCGGATCATTGCGGTCGATCCCAACCCGGCCAAGCTGGAACTCGCGAAGGAACTGGGTGCCACGGACACCTTCCTCGCCGGCAATGCCGACACGGTGGCCGCCATCCGCGACGCGACCGATGGCGGGGTGGACTGGGCGGTCGAGACCGCCGGCGTTGGTGAGGCGATGGAGTTGGCCTACGCGATCACCGCGCGCGGCGGCACCACGGTGAGCGCGGGTTTGCCCAGCGGCTCGCGCCTGGTCAGCTATCCGCATGCCGCGATGGTCAGCGACGAGCGCACCATCAAGGGCAGCTACATGGGCAGTTGCATCCCGGCGCGCGACATTCCCGCCTATATCGCGCTGTACAAGCGCGGCAAGCTGCCGGTGCAGAAGCTGATCAGCGGCACGATCGGGCTCGACGACATCAACGCCGGCTTCGACCGGCTGGCCGAGGGCAGCGTGCTGCGGCAGGTGATGAAGCCGAACAGCTGACGGCGCACGGCACCTGCGATTCACGTTGCCGCGCGCCACGGTCCTGCCATAGGATGCCCCGAAACGTTCCTTGATGAGAACGTAACGTACGAATACCGTAGGGAGAGGTCGCATGAAGCAGTTTCGCATCGCCGCGGGTCTCGGCGTGATGGTGGCGATTGCGTCGCCAGCCGCGGCCCAGCACGGCCACGACCACGGCAAGGCCGTTGTCGGCACAGTCGCCTTCGCCAATTCCTGCGCGCCGGACGTGCAGGCGGACCTGCTGCGCGGCATCGCGATGGTGCACTCCTTCTGGTACAGCGCCGGCGAGCAGACGTTCCGACAGGTTCTGGCGCGCGACCCGGGCTGCGGCATCGCCGCCTGGGGGATTGCCACGGTGCTCATGGACAATCCGCTGGCCGGCGTCGGCACCCTGCCGCGCAATGTGGAGCGGGCGCAGGCGGCGGTGGCCGAGGCGCGGCGTGCGGGCGCGCGCACCCAGCGTGAGCGCGACTACATCGAGGCGGCCGCCGCCTATTACGACAACTGGGCCGGCACGACCGAGACCACCCGCCAGCAGGCGCGGTCCAGGGCCTACGAGGCGCTGGCCGCCAAGTATCCGGACGATGACGAGGCGCAGATCTTCAGCGCGCTCTACATTGCCGGCACGCAGAGCCAGTCTGACCAGACCTATGCCGCCTATGCCAAGGCCGCCGGCATCCTGGAGGGGCAGCTTGCCAAGCACCCTGAGCATCCCGGCGTGGCGCACTACCTGATCCATGCCTTCGACGCGCCGCCGATCGCAGCCCAAGGCCTGGCAGCCGCCCGCCGCTACGCGAGCCTCGCCCCGGACTCGCCGCATGCGCTGCACATGCCATCGCACATCTTCACACGCGTCGGCGCGTGGGAGGATTCGGCGGCGGCCAACGAGCGGGCAACCACCGTGGCGCTGAAGAGCGGCGATATGACCGACGCCTACCATGCCAGCGACTATCTGGTGTACGCATTCCTTCAGCTCGGCCGCGACCAGGCGGCGCGTGCGGTGATGAACCGTATCTTCGAGCACAAGTCGGACCAACCGCCCTTCCCCTTCGTCTTTGCCGCCACCGCCATGCCGGTGCGCTATCCGATCGAGCGCGGCGAGTGGCAGCAGGCGGCTCAGCTGGCCGTCCCTGCGTCCGGCCCGCCCTTCACGCAGGCGATGGCGCTGTTTGCCCGCGGCATCGGGGCTGCGCGCAGCGGAGATGCCGCCGGGGCCGAACAGGCGGCGAACGGGCTTGCCGAGCGGCACAAGACGCTGACCGCCGCGGGCAATGCCTATTGGGCGCGCGAGACGGAGATCCAGCACCGCGCGGTCAGCGGCATGGCCGCCTACGCCGCGGGGCGCCGGGACGTGGGCCTGCGGCAGCTGCGCGAAGCCGCCGACCTGGAGGATCGCAACGAGAAGCACATCGTAACACCCGGACGCATCATTCCGGCGCGCGAGTTGCTGGCCGACATGCTGATGGAAGCGGGCCAGCCTGCCGCGGCGCTGGTGGAATACGAAGCCTCGCAGCAGCGCGAGCCGAACCGCTTCCGCGGCTACTTGGGTGCGGCCCGCGCGGCGGAGGCGGCGGGCGACACGGCCAAGGCACGGGCGCATTACGGCAAGCTCGTGGCGCTCGGCAAGGATGCCGACACCCAGCGGCCGGAGCTGGCGCAGGCGCGGGCGTTCCTGGCGCGGTAGGCCGGCACGCCGACGGAGGCGCGACGAACGGTGCGAACGCCGCCGGTGGCTCGGAAAACTGGCCCCGGCGGCGCAATTGCGATAGCATGAGGTTCACCCGCCGCAGAGCGGGCGCCAGTCCAGACGGTCCCCTCCCTAGCTGCCGCAGGAGCCAAGCCGCGATGCTGACCCGACGTCATGTTTTAGCTGCCCCATTGGCCGCCCCCTTGGCCGCCGCCGCACTGTCACGGCCCGCACTCGCGCGCGGCAACGACAAGCTGCTGAAATTTGTGCCGGCCGCCGCCTATTCGTCGCCGGACCCGATCTGGACCACGGCGATCGTGGTCGGCATCCATGCGCTGATGGTGTGGGATACGCCCTACGGCACCGACATCAACCTGATGCCGAAGCCGCAGATGTGCGCCGGCCACGAGACCTCGGCCGACGGGCTGACCTGGATGTTCACGCTGCGCGAGGGACTGTTGTTCCATGACGGCGAGCGGGTGCGCGCGCAGGATGTGGTGCCCAGCATCAACCGCTGGGGGCAGCGCAACACCTATGGCCAGCGGCTGCTGTCCATCGCGGACGAGATCAGCGTGGTGGACGACACGCGCTTCCGCATCCGCCTGAAGGAGCCGTTCCCGCAACTGCTGTACGCCCTGGCGCAGGGGTGCTACGTGATGCCGGAGCGGATGGCGCGGGTGCCGGCGAACCAGCCGGTGAAGGAGTTCGTCGGCAGCGGGCCGTTCGTGTTCCACCTGTCGGACTGGGTTTCGGGCGTGCGGTCGGTCTACACGAAGTTCGACCGCTACGTGCCGCGGCAGGAGGCGCCGAGCAATACGTCGGGCGGCAAGGTGGTCAACTTTGAGCGGGTGGAATGGCTGATCCAGCCCGACCCCGGCACGGGTGCCAGCGCGCTGATGAACGGCGAGGTGGACTGGGTGGACCAGCCGCTGTTCGACCACCTGCCGATGCTGGCGCGCAATGCCAACGTGAAGCTCGACGAGGCGGACCCGTTCGGGCTGATCGGCGGGCTGTTCATGAACCACACGCAGCCGCCGTTCAACAACAAGAAGCTGCGCCAGGCGCTGCTGCATGCGGTGGACCAGACGGAGTTCATCGCCGCCGTGCTGGGCGACCAGTCGCGCTATGCCAAGCTGCCGGTCGGCTACTTCACGGTGGGCTCGCCCTTCGCCTCCGATGCCGGGATGGCGGCGCTGACCGGGCCGCGCGACCTCGCCCGCGCGCGGCAGCTGGTGAAGGAGAGCGGCTATGCCGGGGAGACGGTGGTGCTGATGTCTCCGTCCGACCAGCCGCAGATGTTTGCGATGGCCGCGCTGTGCGAGAGCATGTTCAAGAAGCTGGGCATCAACGTGCAGTTGACCTCGACCGACTGGGGCACGCTGCTGACGCGGCGGTCGGTGACCAAGCCGGCCAACGAGGGCGGGTGGAATGCGTTCAACACGCGCATCAGCGGCATGGGCGGCACCGATCCGACCAGCGTGCAGCTGCGGGCGAACGGGCCGAAGGCGTGGTTCGGCTGGCCGGACATTCCCGACCTGGAGCGGCTGCGCGAGGAGTGGTTCCGGGCGCCCAGCCTGGCCGAGCAGCAGCGGATCTGCCGGGAGATGCAGCTCGCGGCGTTCGAGGGGGTGCCCTACATCCCGCTGGGGCAGTGGAGCCAGCCGACGGCGCACCGGACGGACCTGACCGGGTTCGTGAAGTCGGGCACGCACGTGTTCTGGGGCGTGCGGCGCGCCTGAGCCGGATCGCTTCCTGGCTGGCCGGGTTGCTGGCGTTGATTGCCGCGGGCCCGGCGATGGCGGATAGCGGGCGGCGCGTGGCGGTCGATGCCGGGCAGCGCGTGGCGGTCGATGCCCGGCAGGCGCCGTGGTCGTCGCTGGTGCGGGTGCAGGCGCCCGGGTTGGCGCGGTGCACCGGCGTGCTGCTGGCGCCGGACCGGGTGGCGACGGCGGCGCATTGCCTGTTCAGCGTGCGGCTGGGGCATTTCATTCC